>NZ_JBNZCE010000005.1:207948-265637 GCF_050589265.1 Actinoplanes sp. G11-F43 | reverse complement strand
CACGACCTAGAAGGCTCCGGTGGAGAGGGCGGCCAGCGCGGTGTGCGCCATCACCCGCACCCCGTGCGCGATGCAGGTCTCGTCCACGTCGAAATCGCCCTGGTGCAGGTCGTGGCGCACGTCCGAGCCGGGCCGCCCGGTGCCGAGCCGGATCATCGCGCCCGGCACGTGCTCCAGGTAGAACGAGAAGTCCTCGCCGCCCATGCTGAGCTCGGCCTCGACCACCCGGTCGGGACCGAGCGCGGCGCCGGCCGCACCGGCGATGACGGCCGAGGCCATCCGGTCGTTGATCACCGGCGGGACGCCCCGGACGTAGTCGACCTCGACCTCGACCCCGGTCGGCGCGGCCACCTCGTGGATCAGCCGGGTGATCAGCTCCTCGGCCTGCCGCCAGGCGTCCCGGCTGAGGACCCGGACGGTGCCGCGGACGTGCCCGGCGCCGGGGATCGCGTTGAACGCCTGCCCGGCCTGCACCGCGCCCCACACCAGCGACAGCCCGGCCCGCGGGTCCATCCGGCGGCTGAGCAGCGACGGCACGTCGACGATGATCCGGCCGAGGGCGTGCACCAGGTCGGCGGTGAGGTGCGGCCGGGCGGTGTGCCCGCCGGGGCCGGTCAGCCTGACCTCGACCGCGTCGGCGGCCGCGGTGAACGGCCCGGAGCGGACGCCGACCAGCCCGGACGGCAGCTGCGGGTAGCAGTGCAGCGCGTAGATGGCATCGACGTCCTTGAGCCCGCCGGCCGCGATCACCTCGGGCGCGCCGGACGGCATCGCCTCCTCGGCCGGCTGGAAGATCAGCCGCACCCGGCCGGGCAGCAGGCCCTGATCGTTGAGCTGGGCCAGCGCCATGCCGAGACCGAGCACGACGGTGGTGTGCACGTCGTGGCCGCAGGCGTGCGCCTGGCCGTCGACGGTGCTGCGGTAGGACACGTCCTTGAGGTCCTGCAGCGGCAGCGAGTCGATGTCGGCCCGGAACGCGATGGTGCGCGGGCCCTCGCCGATGTCGCAGATCACCCCGTTGCCGCGCGGCAGCAGGCGCGGGCTGAGGCCGGCGACGGTCAGCTCCCGGGCGATCAGCGCGGCGGTCTCGAACTCGGAGTGTGACGGTTCCGGGTGGGCGTGAATGTGCCGCCGGATCGCTACCAGCTCGGCGCCCCTCGCAGCGAGCCAGCGGTCCAGCCGGCCGGGGAGCGGGTCGGTGCCGGGCATCTGCCCGGGCCACGACGTATCGGCGCCTTCCGGCGCCTCCAGAGCAGTAGTCACGTCGGCTTCCGTATCACTCTCGAACTTCGTCGGGTTTCGCAATGCGCGACAGCTTAGTCCTGATCCAGGTAACGCTGTGTAACGGTCGCGTAAAGAGGTGCGGGCACACGGGAGGTCGTCCCGGCCCGCCAGCCCTTCAACGGGTAGTGGATCGCGCAGGTGACGCGACACACCACCGGTACGTCGATCGACGTGGCGACTCTATTAGTACAACGTTAAGTCGTCCCCACTTGCGGTGCGGGGTATTCCACCGGCGATCACCGACTCACCGCCACACCTCGACTACACAGGGTCGAAGTGTCATGAACAGTGACGCGGTGCCTTTCGTTCCGGCCCTCCCTGCGGGCAAGATAGCCTGGTTGGCCGACAGCCCCTATACCCCCTCGGTGGCATCCTCAGTGACTCAAATTCCGACGTGGAGCGGTGGGAACTCGTCTCCAACCAGCGGACGCGCAGCCCCTGGCACGCTCATCGGCGGGCGGTACACCCTTCGCGCCGCGGTTGGCCACGGTGGCATGGGCACGGTGTGGCGCGCGGCGGACACCCTGCTGCGCCGCGACGTGGCGATCAAGGAGGTCATCCTCCCGCCCGGTCTCGCCCCCAGCGACCGTGACGCGATGTATGAACGGACCATGCGCGAGGCCCGGGCCGCGGCCGCGCTCCAGCACCCGGCGGTGGTGCAGGTCTACGACGTGGTGCACGAGAACGGCCGCCCGTGGATCGTGATGGAGCTGCTGGACGCCCGCAGCCTCGCCGACATGGTGATCGAGGACGGCCCGGTGTCCCCCCGGGTGGTCGCCAAGATCGGCATCGCCCTGCTCGGCGCGCTCGAGGTCGCGCACGCGCACGGCGTCCTGCACCGTGACGTCAAACCGGCGAACGTGCTGATCTGCGGCGACGGCCGGTGCGTGCTGACCGACTTCGGTGTCGCCCGGATGCCCACCGACGTGCAGCTGACCACGCCGGGCATGGTGCTCGGCTCGCCGCACTTCATCTCGCCGGAGCGGGCCATGGGCCACGACTTCGGCCCGCCCAGCGACCTGTTCTCGCTCGGCGTCACGCTCTACACCGCGATCGAGGGCCGGCCGCCGTTCGACAAGGGCGACCCGATCGAGACCATGCACTCGGTGGTCGAGGACCCGCCCGCCCCGGTGGTGCGGGCCGGCTCGCTGACCCCGGTGCTGATGGGCCTGCTGGAGAAGAACCCGGCCCAGCGGATGGACGTGCAGACCGCCCGGACCATCCTGCGGCAGCAGCTCGTCGGGCCGCTGGCCAGCAAGAACCCGCCGCACATGATGACCGACCCGTACTCGGTCGTCCCCGCGTCCCGGCCGACCAGCCCGCCCACCCCGCCGCCGGCCGCCGACACCCAGCCGATCCCGCCGCAGCCCAGCGGCCAGATCGGCGGGCGCGCGATGCTGGCCGCCGACGAGTCGCTCACCGACCACCTGGCCAAGCTGGAACAGCAGAACGCGGGGGGCCGCCGCCGCGCGCCCGAGCCGCCGGCCGCCCCGGTGTCCACGGTCAGCGTGCCGACCGGTCAGATGCCCTCCTTCAAGCTGCCGGACGGCGGCCGGGGCCGGAGCCAGGGCGGCAACGAGACCACCAGCGTCATCCCTCCGCAGAACTCGTGGGCCCAGCAGCGGGCCGGCGCCGCCCCGCGCCCGGGCACCGTGGTGGTGAGCCCGGCCGCCAAGCGGCGGGCCGGCGTCGACAAGGTGGTCGGCACCGCCCGGGAGGGCGCCGAGAAGGCGGTGGCCACGTTCCAGTCGTGGCCGCGCAACAAGCAGCTGATCTCCGGCGGTGCCGCCGCGGTGGTGCTGATCCTGGTGCTGGTCTTCGCGTTCAGCGGCGGTTCGGACGAGCCGGTCACGCCGCCCCAGGCCGCCCCGCCGCCGGCCAACGCCGCGGCCGCCGACTTCGAGACCCAGCCGTACAAGGGCAACGCCGCGGTCAGCGTGGACGTCCCGGCCGGCTGGACCCGCTCGGCCGGTGGCGTCTACGTCGAGTACATCGAGCCCGACGACAAGACCACCAAGGTCCGCGTGCTGGTGGAGAACGGCAAGATCGCCCCGACCAAGTTCGTCAACCAGACCGCCCCGGCCGGGCTGCGCAAGGGCAAGTCCTGCCCGGCGCCGTTCACCACGGTGGCCACCAGCGAGGTGACCATCTCCGGCAACCCGGGCGCCGAACTGGAGTACACCTGCGGTGCGGGCGCCGACATGCGCCACGGCATCTGGCGGATGACCACCGTCGGCAACAAGATGTACTCCTTCTTCCTCACCACCACCGACGCGAAGTACCCGGACTACAAGAAGTACTACGACGTCATGACCGAGACGTTCCAGCTCAACCTCTGACCGGCCTGTGCTATCAACTCCTGATGGCACCACAAGTTGATGTTGACCTGATCGCCCGCGCCGAGGCCTGGCTCGCCGACGACCCGGACCCGGTGAGCCGGGCCGAGTTACGCGCGGTCCTGGACGGGCTGCCCGGGACGGCCGCGGAGCTGGGTGACCGGTTCTCCGGCCCGCTCACCTTCGGCACCGCGGGACTGCGCGGCCGGTTGCGGGCCGGCCCGAACGGCATGAACCTCGCCGTCGTCACCCGGGCCGCCGCCGGCCTGGCCACCTGGCTGGACGCGCGGGGCGGCACCGGGCCGCTGGTCATCGGATACGACGCCCGGCACGGTTCGAAGGAGTTCGCCGAGCGCACCGCGCGGGTCGCGACCGGCACCGGCCGCCAGGCGCTGCTGCTGCCCGGACCGCTGCCCACCCCGGTGCTGGCCTACGCGGTGCGGGCACTGGACGCGGTCGCCGGTGTGATGGTCACCGCCAGCCACAACCCGCCGCAGGACAACGGCTACAAGGTCTATCTGGGCGCTCAGCTGGGCGGTCCGGCCGGCGCGGGGGCGCAGATCGTCCCGCCGGCCGACGCCGGCATCGAGGCGGCGATCCGGGCGGTGCCGAGCGTGGCGTCGGTCCCGCTCGGCGATCCGGGCACGGTCCTCGGTGACGAGATCCTCGCCGGGTACGTCCGCGACGCCGCCGCCGTCCTCCGCCCCGGCGGCCCCCGCGACCTGACCATCGCGTACACCCCGATGCACGGGGTGGGCGGCTCCACCCTGGTCGAGGCGTTCACCGCGGCCGGGTTCCCGGCGCCCGCGGTGGTGGCCGCCCAGGCCGAACCGGACCCGGAGTTCCCGACCGTGGCCTTCCCCAACCCGGAGGAGCCCGGCGCGATGGACCGGCTGCTGGCCCTGGCCGGGACGGAACACGCCGACCTGGCGATCGCCAACGACCCGGACGCCGACCGCTGCGCGGTGGCGGTGCCCGGCCCGGACGGCTGGCGTCCACTGCGCGGCGACGAACTGGGGGTGCTGCTTGCCGATCATCTGATCCGGCGCGGTGTCCCCGGCCTGTACGCCACCACGATCGTCTCGTCGTCGCTGCTGGGCCGGCTCTGCGCGGCCCGGGGTGTGCCGTACGCGGAGACCCTGACCGGCTTCAAGTGGATCGTCCGGGCGGCCGAGGACCTGGCGTTCGGCTACGAGGAGGCGCTCGGCTACTGCGTGGCCCCGGCGATGGTCCGGGACAAGGACGGCGTCACCGCCGCGCTGACCGTGGCCGAGCTGGCCGCCGGACTCAAAGCCGAGGGGAGAACGCTGGCCGGGCGGCTGGACGAACTGGCCGCCGAGTTCGGGCTGCACGCCACCGACCAGCTGTCGGTCCGCGTCGACGACCTCGCCGAGATCGGCCGGGCGATGACCCGGGCCCGGACGAACCCGCCCGCCACTTTGCTGGGCGCGGCGGTGACCGAGGTGGTGGACCTGCTGCCGGAGAACGACGTGCTGACCTTCCGTACGCCGGCGGCACGCGTGGTGATCCGGCCGTCGGGTACCGAGCCGAAACTGAAGGCGTACCTGGAAGTGGTCGTGACGGGTGACCCGGGGACCACCCGGACCCGGGCGGCGGCCGACCTGGCGGCCCTCCGCGCCGAGATCGCGACCACGCTCGGCGTGTGACGCGACCGTCTCCCGGGGCGGCGAGCCCCGGGAGACGACGTCAGATCGGCTTGGGAGCGCCCAGGGCGGCCTGGATCGCCTTGCCCAGGGTGGCCACCACCAGCGCCACGCTGGGCCGCACGATGGAGTCCTCCAGGGACACGTCGCCGACGAAACCGGCGTTGCTGGCGATCTCGGCGAGCCGCTCGTGCGCCCGCTCCGCCTCGGCCGGCGGCAGTTTCAGCGCCGGCTCCATCCGCGCCGCGACGAGCAGGGTGGCCAGCGCGGCCGTCCGCTCGTCGGGCAGGGTGTTGCCGACCAGCGCGGCGGCCAGCCGGCTGCGGATCTCCGCCTCGTACGCCGGATCGCTGGTCGGGTAGCGGTGCACGTGGATGACACCCAGCTGGGTCTCGTCCACGTCCTGCACCACGCCCCGGGCGCACAGGTCCTCCAGCACCCGGGTCCGCAGCCGGTGCCGCAGACGCTGCAGCCACTGGGCCGGCGTGTGCGACTCCTCAGTCGCGATCTTGGACAGCACCGCGTCGGCGACCGGGTCACCGAGCGGCGTGCCGTCCACGACCTTCAGATATCCGTCGGCCGCGTACGCGACCCGGTTCGCCAGCGCGAGATCGATCAGGACGGCCGCTGCCATACCGAGATCGAGGCCGATCCGGGATCCGGTCGCTTTACCGCTCTGGTCGTCGTAGGCGAGAAGAAGCAGTTCCTCGGCGAGGGGGATGGACGTCATGCCCGAACGATAGTTGCTCAACGCCCGGCTGCCATCATCCAGTCGACGAGCTTTGACGCCGCGCCGCCCTCTCCGCCGGCACCATGTGTCGCCGCGAAGGCCTCCGCACGGTCCCGGTGCGCCGCGACGATCCCGGGGATGTCCTGCAGGGCGGCCGCCACCTCGGCGGACTCCCGCAGCAGCGGGCCCGGCGCGGATTTCTCCAGGTCCACGTTGAGACCCGGGGAGCTCTCGAACTCCTCCAGGTCCGGCACGTAGAGCAGAGCCGGCCGGCCGGTGCTCGCATAGTCCGCGAGCAGCGCCGAATAGTCGGTGATCAACATGTCGGTGGCGAGCAGGAGTTCACTCACCTGGGGGTACGCGGTCACGTCCAGCACCCCGTCGACCTGACCCAGCACGTCGTCCGGCACACCCGGGTGACGCCGCACCAGCAGCCGGTGGTTCGGCGGCAGCGCGGTGGCCACCCCGAGCAGGTCCAGCAGGCGGCCCGGGTCGCTGGCCCCACGACGGCGCAGGTCCGAGGGGCGGCGGGTGGGCGCGTACAGCACCAGGGTGGTGTCCTCCGGCAGCCCCAGCAGCTTCAGCACATGGGCGCGCGCGGCGGTCCGGCCGATCGTCGACAGCATGTCGTTGGCCGGCCGGCCGTACTCCAGGACCGTCCCGGTGAAGCCCAGCTCCTCGCGCAGCACCGGAGTGGCCGACGGACTCGGCGAGGCCACCGCGGTCCACGACGCCGCATCCGACTGCAGCTGCTCGATCAGGCTCTTGCCGAGCGGGTGTCCGCTGGCCAGGGCGCCGGAGCGGGCCACCGGCCAGCCACCGGCCAGCCGCAGCACCACCTGGCCGGGGGCCGGGCGGAACCAGAGCGGCAGGTTGTCGTTGGTGACCACCCAGCGGCTGGTGGCGAGCGCCGCGTACCACGCCTCACTGCCGTACGAGACCGGCTCGGCGTCGTCCGGCAGCGGCTGGCCGCGGTCCACGGTCCACAGCACCGGCGGCGCGTCCGGCCGGGACCGCAGCTCGGCCAGCAGGGCCGCCGGGTCGTCGAAGAAGCGCCGGCCGGGTGCCGCGTCGAGCAGCACCACGTCCCGCAGCGCGGGCCGGCCGGACGCCGGGAAGTACTGCTTGAACAGCCGGTCGTGCTCCTCCGGGCCGGTCTCCGGTGCGCTCAGGTAGATCACCGCGCGTTCGTACTGCCCGCGCCGGATCCGGCCGCGCACCCCGTCGTTCTCCGGGCCCTCCAGCGGCAGGCTGGCCAGCACCCCGGCGTCGAACGCCAGCGGCGTCGTCGTCTCGTGCCGGACACCGGGCGCCCGGAAGGTCAGGTCCCAGGTGCCGGCGACCAGTGGCAGCCGGCCGGCCAGGGTCGGCACCCCGGACGGGTCGACGGCCACCTCCCAGCGTCCGTCCTCCACCTTCAGCGGCAGGCCCAGGTCCTTGCGGCGGCCGCGCAGGCGCAGCAGCAGCCGGCCCTCGGCGGGCACCGGGCTGTCGCCGCTGAGCACCAGCACACCGTTCGGCTCCCAGCGGGCCCCGGTCACCACCGGGCCCTGCGGGCGGGTGCCGATCGAGACGCCCCGGTTGTGGTCGGCGACCGCGGTGAACACCTCGTCGGTGCCGTACGGGACACGCATCTCCCGGTAATCGGCGCCGGCCATCAGCCGGGTCGACTTCCCACCGGTCTCCAGGTCCAGGTAGAAGCGCTGCCCGTAGTGGCCTTCGGCGTGGTTGTCGTCGCGGACGTCCAGCGCGATCCGGTTCAGCGGCAGCCGGGCGGTGAAGTCGCGCCCGTCCGCGCCGATCTGGGCCGGCACCGTCTGCGCGACGATGCCCGCCGCCCGGCACAGCTGGATCTCGGCGGCGGTCTGCTTCTGCCGCAGCCGGCCCACCAGGACCAGGTCGTCGCCGTCCGGGCGGCTCTCGGTGAGCCAGCCGTCCGCCTTGATCACCGAGATCCGCAGCTGGCCCTTGGCGATGTTCGGCATCACCCAGACGCCCGGGGCCACCGGGATCTGCGGCAGCGGCTCGATCCAGTCGCCGGGCATCCGGACCACGGTCTTGCGCAGGTTCAGGCCCTGGGTCATCGCGGCCGCGACGGTCCAGTGCCCGGCCTGCCAGGCGTTGCCGATCCGCAGCGTCTCGGGCTTGATCCGGAGCACGAAGCCGCCGGGCTGGGACCGCGACCAGATCGGGACCTTGCGGCCGCTGGCCGGGTTGCTGGCCCAGAAGACCTTGAGCCGGCCGGTCCGGCTGGCCGGTGCCGCCGGGGACCCGACCGTGCCGGACAGCACGAGCCGGTCGCCCTCCCAGGTGAGGGCCCGGACGACCGCCTCCACCTGGGGCATCTTGACCGGTTTGGTGTTGAGCCGGTAGCCGTGGTCGATCAGCTCGATCAGCTCGGCGAACTTGTTCTGCTTGATCAGCTTCCAGTGCGGGCGGATCTCCGCGGGCAGCTGGGCGATCGCCGTCTGGTCGACCTGCTTCAGGTACGCCCGGGACAGGTCCATGAAGGTGGACTGGAACTCCGGCGTGGCCGACGGCAGGAACTTGAAGTAGTTGCTCAGCTGGTCCTGGATCGACAGCCGCAGGAAGTGCTGGCGCAGCTCCTCCTGACCGGCCCGGGCCAGCGCCTGCGAGGCCAGCTCGATCGAGTGGAACCGGTCCACCAGGTTGCGCAGGTCACCGCCGGACTGGGTGATCGACCGGACGGCGCCTTCCCGCAGCCGCCAGAAGTAGATCGTCCCGGCGACCACCGCGACC
Organism: Actinoplanes sp. G11-F43; assembly: GCF_050589265.1. Lineage (NCBI taxonomy): Bacteria > Bacillati > Actinomycetota > Actinomycetes > Micromonosporales > Micromonosporaceae > Actinoplanes > Actinoplanes sp. G11-F43. Next base: position 256,863 of record NZ_JBNZCE010000005.1, on the reverse strand, counting down.
TTCTCGGCCAGCGCGTGCGCGGGCACCGTGACCGGGGCGTCCTCGTAGAGCCGGCCGACCGGGAACTCGAAGCCGTGCTTGTCGTAGAAGCTGCGGCGGAACAGCTTGTTCCAGATCGTCCGGTCGGCGAGCAGGACCCGCCGGGTGGAGACGTGCGCGTTCAGCTTGGTCTTGGTGATGGCGGTCTTGTGCGGGGCGCCGCGGTGGGTGCCGCGGGAGGTCAGCCGCACCACCCCGCCGGTGGCGAAGTCCGCGCCGTCGGCCAGCGCGCCGACCAGCAGCTCGTACGCGTGCGCGGCGAGCAGGTCGTCGCTGTCCACGAACGCCAGGAACTCACCGGTCGCGGCCGGCACACCGGTGTTGCGGGCCGCGCTCAGCCCGGCGTTGGCCTGCCGGATCAGCTGGAACCGCTCGTCGGCGGCCACATACTCCTCGGCGATGGCCGCGGAACTGTCGGTGGAGCCGTCGTCGACCAGGATGACCTGGAGGTCGGTGTAGGTCTGGGCCCGCAGCGAGTCCAGACAGTCCCGCAGGAACGGTTCCACGTTGTAGATCGGCACGATCACACTGACCAGGCCGGGCACCAGCTCAGACAAGGGGTTCCCCCAGGAAGACGCGCCGGACGACCCGCTCGGCGGCGTGGCCGTCCTCCAGCGAGCAGAACCGCTCCCGGAACCGCTCCAGGGCCTGCCTCGCTTCCGGACTGTCGATCGCACCGGACCGGATCGCCTCGACCAGCTCGTCGAAGGTGCGGGCGAACGTGCCGGGGTGACCGGCCTCCAGATCGAACGAGACGCCACGGACGGCCTTGTAGACCTCCCAGTCCGGGGCGAAGATGATCAGCGGCTTCCGCAGGATCGCGTAGTCGAACATGATCGACGAGAAGTCGGTGATCATCGCGTCGGACGCGATCGCCAGCGTCTCCACCGACGGGAAGGTGGACACGTCCAGCACCCGGGGGTGCCGCGGCGGGAAGCCGATCGAGTCGTAGAAGTAGTGGCCGCGCAGCAGCACCCGGACCTTCGGGCCGAGCGCCTCGGCCAGCTCGTCCACGTCCAGCGGCGGGGTGAAGACCGCATGCCACTCACGGTGCGTCGGGGCGTAGAGCACGACCTGCTCGTCCTCGCCCAGCCCGAGCTCGGCACGGGCCGCGGCGCGCTCCGCCGGGCCGGCCAGGGCCAGCCGGTCGTTACGCGGGTAGCCGGTCTCCAGGGTCTCGCCCTTGATCGGGAACTGGCGGTCCCAGAGCAGCGTGGTGTGCCGGTTCGGGGTGATGCTGAAGTCCCACTTGGCGAGGTTCATCCGCATCCGGTCGGGGTTGAAGTTGCCCAGCGACGCGGGGAACCGCGGCTGGTCCAGCCCCATCGTCTTGAGCGGCGTCCCGTGGTGGGTCTGCACCTGGATCGCGTCCGGCCGCTTCACCACGTCCGGCGGGAAGGTGGCGTTGTTGATCATGTACTTGGCGCGGGCGATCAGCCGGAAATACTCCTTCGTCCCCGGGTTGACCGTCGGCACACCCTCCGGCACGTCCCGGGCACCGGGCTTGACCACCCAGACACCGCGCACATGCGGAGCCAGCTCCTTGGCCTTCTCGTAGATCGCCGCCGGGTTGCAGGCGTAACCGCGGTACCAGTACGCCCCGTACACCGCCAGGTTCTCGTCGATCGGCTCCCGCAGCTGCTGCTTGTAGTAGATCTGCAGCGCCTTCTTGTCCCGGGCCGCCTTCGACTTGGTCCGGGCGCCGCGCACCTTGCCGATCACCCCGTCCACCGCGCCACGACCCCGGCGCAGCAGGCGGTACGCCGAATACTTGCCGTCGGCCAGCAGCTTCAACCGCATGCCGCCCAGCCCGCCCGGCCGCGGCGACACCCGGGTCTCGTGCCCGCGCAGCAGCTTGGAGATCTCGGTGAACATCGCGGGCCGGGCCTTCTCCGGCACCCGCGCGCCGTTCTCCATCAGCGTCAGCAGATCACCGATCACCCGGTTGAGGATCTTGCGACGGATCTTCGGATCGGCCTGCTCGACCACCGGCAGGCGCAGCGTCCGGTCCCACTGGCGGACCAGCTCGACATGCCGCTTCGACCGGCCGCGCAGCGAACCCTGCCGGTCCATCCGGTGGATGTAACACGGCGGCTCGATCATCGCCACGTTGCCGGCGTCGGCCGCGGCCAGCACCGCGTAGCCGAAAGCCATGTCCTCGTACCACTCGGTCTCGAACCGGATGCCCGCGTCGATCAGGAACTGCCGGCGCACCACCAGGCCACCCAGCGGCGGCGCGGCTGCCAGGATCGCGTCCAGACCGGTCCGGGCCTTCTTCGGCGTGACGAACCGGGACACCTTACGGTTCCAGCGCTCCCGCGCCACCCCGACCAGCAGCACGTCCGGCTTCTCCTCACGGAGCTTCGCCTCGACGGCCGCCAGCGCGCCCGGAGCGATCCGGTCATCACCGTCGACGAACCACACGTACTCACCGGTGGCGCGCTCCAGGCCGGCGTTGCGCGCGGCGCCCGGGCCGCCGTTGGTGTCCAGGTGGATCGCGACCACCCGGGGATCAGCCGCGGCACGCTCATCGATGATCTGGCCGCTGTGGTCGGTGGAGGCGTCATCGACCGCCACGACCTCCACGCCCTCGACCGATTGCTGTCGCAGAATCGAATCCAGACATTCGTTCAGATAACCCTGCACTTGCCACGCAGGCACAACTAAACTGGTCAAGTTCGGCATAGGTGGACGCAGACCATCCGTGTGACGTCGTTGAGGAAGCGCCCACAGTATCATCGACGCAAACCGAGACCGTCATTAAGATGACCATCGAACTTACGTCCTCATAACAACGGTTTTGCCTGCGCGAGCCGGGGTTCTCCGCCACCGAGAGGCGCATCCCTTCTGAGGCTAGGCTGCATCGGTGCGAGCAGTCCTGGCAACCCTCGGATACGTCCTCTCACCCGACCGCGACCGGATTCTGATGATCCGTCGCGACGCCCGGCCGGACGACATCCACTACGGCTATTACAACGGCCTCGGCGGCAAACTGGAGCCCGGCGAAGACGTGCTCACCGGCCTGCGGCGGGAGATCCACGAAGAGGCCGGCATCGACTGCACCGGCATCGAGACGGCCGGCACCATCGCCTGGCCCGGGTTCGGCCGCGACGGCGAGAACTGGTTCGGCTTCCTGTTCCGGATCACCGGCTGGACCGGCACCCCGCACACCACCAACGACGAGGGCAGCCTGCACTGGGTGGAGATCGACCGGGTGCTCTCCGGCGAACTCCCGATGTGGGAGTCCGACCGCCACTTCCTGCCCCTGGTGTTCGCCGAGAAACCCCAGGTGTTCCACGGGGTGATGCCGTTCACCGACGGCCGCGCGACCAGCTGGTCCTACACCGAACTTCCCTGATTTTGTACGCCCCACGAACAGCCCCGTCTCGTCCCCGCGAGGTGGGCGACACACCAGACCGTCCAGCGCCCGCCGGGCGAATGCGCCCACCCACGCCCGGCCTACGGCCAGCCGTACCCAGAAGCCCAACACCCCCCCCACACACACAACCCACCCCGATTCGCGGCTAGCCGTACCTCAGCCATGTAACAGAGGCCTCATTACATGGCTGAGGTACGGCTCGGCCAGCCCAGCCGTACCTCAGACGTCTTATCGGCACTCGATAACCTGCCTGACGTACGGCTAGCCGAGAGTTGGGAGCGGGGATACCTGCCTGATGTACGGCTAGCCGGGAATCGGGGGCGTGTTTGCCCGGCGGTCGCTGGGCGGTCCGGTGTGCCGCCCACCTCGCGGGGACGAGGCGGGACCGTTTCGTGGGGCGTACCGGAAAAGGGGTTTCAGAAGCGGCGCATGCCGCCGAATTGACGGTCGCCGGCGTCGCCGAGGCCGGGGACGATGTACGCCTTCTCGTTGAGCCCCTCGTCGATGGAGGCGGTGATCAGGCGCAGCGGCAGGCCGGACTCCTTCAGGCGCTCGACGCCTTCGGGGGCGGCCAGCACGCAGCAGATGATGATGTCGGTGCAGCCGCGGTCGGCCAGCAGGCGGCAGCAGTGCAGCAGCGATCCGCCGGTGGCCAGCATCGGGTCGAGGACGAGCACCGGCTGCCCGGTCAGGTCGGCGGGCAGCGACTCCATGTAGGCGCGCGGCTCGTGGGTCTCCTCGTCGCGGGCCAGTCCGACGAAGCCCATCGACGATTCGGGGAGCAGGCCGAGTGCGGCGTCGGCCATGCCGAGTCCGGCCCGGAGGACCGGGACGATGAGCGGCGGGTTGGCGAGCCGGGTGCCTTCGGTGGGCGCGACGGGGGTTTCGATGGGGTATTTCTCGACGGCGAAGAGGCGGGCCGCCTCGTAGACCACCATGGTGGTCAGCTCGTGCAGCGAGGCGCGGAAGACACCGGAGTCGGTGTCGGTTCGGCGCATCGCGGTGAGCCGCGTCTGGGCCAGCGGGTGATCTACGACAAGGACGTCCACGGCTGACAACCTATCGTTCAATCAAGATCAACTGTCGTGGGGTTGCGTAGAATCCCTTTCATGACTGTGACAGCGTCCGCTGGACTGTCCGATCTCCGCTCGTTCCTGCACGGCCTGCCCGGGGTCGACAAGGTGGGCGTCGAGTCGAGGGCGGCGGCGCTCGCCACCCGCTCGGTCAAGGCGGACTCCAAGGCGGCGGCGATCGACCTGGCCATCCGGATGGTCGACCTGACCACGCTGGAGGGCGCGGACACTCCCGGCAAGGTGCGCGCGCTCTGCGCGAAGGCCAGACGCCCGGACCCGTCCGATCCGTCCTGCCCGCCGGTCGCCGCGATCTGCGTCTACCCGGCCATGGCCGGTGTCGCGGCCACCGCGCTGGCCGGCTCCGGGGTGCATCTGGCCAGCGTGGCGACGGCGTTCCCGTCCGGTCAGGCGCCGCTGGCGGTCAAGTTGGCCGACACCCGGGAGGCGGTGGCGGCCGGTGCCGACGAGATCGACATGGTGATCAGCCGGGGCGCTTTCCTGGCCGGCGACTACTCCCGGGTCTTCGACGAGATCGTCGCGGTGAAGGAGGCGTGCGGCAGCGCCCATCTGAAGGTGATCCTGGAGACCGGCGAGCTGGCCACCTACGACAACGTCCGCCGCGCCTCCTGGCTGGCGATGCTGGCCGGGGCCGACTTCATCAAGACCTCGACCGGCAAGGTGGGTGTCAACGCCACTCTGCCGGTCACGCTGGTCATGCTGGAGGCGGTCCGCGACTTCCGGGAGCGGCACGGCCGGATCATCGGGGTCAAACCGGCCGGTGGCATCAAGACCACCAAGGACGCGATCAAGTATCTGGTGCTGATCAACGAGACCGTCGGTGACGAGTGGCTCGACCCGGACCGGTTCCGGTTCGGCGCCTCCTCGCTGCTCAACGATCTGCTGATGCAGCGCGCCAAGCTGACCACCGGCCACTACGCGGGCCCCGACTACGTCACCCTGGACTGAGGCCCATGTTCGAGTACGCACCGGCACCCGAGTCCCGTTCGGTGGTGGAGATCGCCCCGTCGTACGGGCTCTTCATCGACGGCTCGTTCGACAGCGGGACGGACGGCACCGTCTTCAAGACGGTCAACCCGGCCACCGAGGAGGTGCTCGCGGAGGTCGCCGCGGCCGGCCCGGAGGACGTCGACCGGGCGGTGGCCGCGGCCCGGCGCGCGTTCGGCCCCTGGTCGGCGCTGCCCGGTAGCGAGCGCGCGAAGTACCTGTTCCGGATCGCCCGGATCATCCAGGAGCGGTCGCGTGAGCTGGCCGTGCTGGAGTCGCTGGACAACGGCAAGCCGATCCGGGAGTCGCGGGACGTCGATCTGCCGCTGGTCGCGGCACACTTCTTCTACTACGCGGGCTGGGCCGACAAGCTGGCGTACGCCGGTTTCGGCCCGGATCCGCGGCCGCTGGGTGTGGCCGGTCAGGTCATCCCGTGGAACTTTCCGCTGCTCATGCTGGCCTGGAAGATCGCGCCGGCGCTGGCCACCGGCAACACCGTGGTGTTGAAGCCGGCCGAGACGACCCCGTTGTCGGCGCTCTTCTTCGCCGACGTGTGCCGGCAGGCGGAGTTGCCCGCCGGGGTGGTCAACATCGTCACCGGGGCCGGCGACACCGGCGCTTATCTGGTGCAGCATCCGGATGTCGCCAAGGTGGCCTTCACCGGTTCGACCGAGGTGGGCCGGCAGATCGCGCGGACGGTGGCGGGCACCGGCAAGCGGCTGACTCTGGAGCTGGGCGGCAAGGCGGCCAACATCGTGTTCGACGACGCCCCGATCGATCAGGCCGTCGAGGGGATCGTGACCGGGATCTTCTTCAATCAGGGGCATGTGTGTTGTGCGGGTTCCCGGCTGCTGGTGCAGGAGTCGGTGGCCGATGAGGTGCTGACGTCGTTGAAGCGGCGGATGGCCACGTTGCGGGTCGGTGACCCGCTGGACAAGAACACCGACATCGGTGCGATCAATTCGGCGGCCCAGTTGGCTCGCATTACGGAATTGTCGGAAATAGGCGCACGGGAGGGTGCGGAGCGCTGGTCGCCGGCCTGCGAGCTGCCCTCGCAGGGCTTCTGGTTCCCGCCGACGATCTTCACCGGGGTCACCCAGGCACACCGGATCGCCCGCGAGGAGGTCTTCGGGCCGGTGCTGTCGGTGCTCACCTTCCGCACCCCGGCCGAGGCGATCGAAAAGGCCAACAACACGCCGTACGGCTTGAGCGCCGGGATCTGGACCGAGAAGGGTTCCCGGATCCTGGCCGTGGCCGACAAGCTCCGGGCCGGAGTGGTGTGGGCCAACACGTTCAACAAGTTCGACCCGGCGTCGCCGTTCGGCGGCTACAAGGAGTCCGGCTACGGCCGGGAGGGTGGCCGTCACGGCCTGGAGGCTTACCTTGCCTAAATCAGCCAAGGCGACGGTCACGACGGAACCGCGACCCGTCCGCCTCGCCGTTCGCAAGACGTACAAGCTCTACATCGGCGGCAAGTTCCCCCGCAGCGAGTCAGGACGGACCTTCGTGGTGGACGGCGACAACGTGGCCCTCGCCTCCCGCAAGGACGCCCGGGACGCCGTGGTCGCGGCCCGCGCCGCCCAGCCGAAGTGGGCCGGCGCCACCGCCTACAACCGCGGTCAGGTGCTCTACCGGATCGCCGAGATGGTCGAGGCCCGCCGGGCCGAGTTCACCGCCCTCGGGGTGCCCGGCGCCGAGGTGGACGCCACGATCGACCGCTGGGTCTGGTACGCGGGCTGGTCCGACAAGATCGCCCAGGTGGCCGGCGGGGCCAACCCGGTGGCCGGGCCGTTCCTCAACGTCTCCGCGCCGGAGCCGACCGGGGTCGTCGCGATCGTCGCCCCGCCCTCGCTGCTCGGGCTGGTCAGCGTGATCGCCCCGGCGATCGTGACCGGAAACACGGCGGTGGTTCTCGCCGGCCGGCCGCAGGTCGCCGTCACCCTGGCTGAGGTGCTGGCCACGTCGGATGTCCCGGGTGGTGTGGTGAACCTGCTCACCGGCCGGTTCGCCGAGACCGCCCCGTGGCTCGCCTCACACGCCGACGTGAACGCGTTCGACCTCACCGGGGTGGATCACCCGGAGCTGGCCGCCGAGTTGGAGCGGGCCGCCGCAGGGACGCTGAAGAGGGTGATCCGCCCGTCGGCGGCCCCGGATTTCACCGTCGATCCGGGTCTGCGGCCGATGACCGCCCTCCTGGAGACGAAGACGGTGTGGCATCCGAAGGGCTACTGAGAGCCCACCGGGACGGCTGTCACACAGCGTTGCCGACTAGGGTGTGTGCCCAGAGTCACCCGTCCCACCACCCCCAGATCACCCGGAGGTCACCGTGACCAGCCAGTCCGACGAGCCCGAGGCGTCCGCGCCGGTGGCTGAGAAGTCCTCGTCCGAGGGGTCTTCCGGGCGGGAGCTTTGGGAGAAAGCCCGTGTCGAGCCGGTGGAGATCGCTCTGCCCGGCGGGGTCGGCCTGACGCTCCGGGCGTACCGGAAGGCTTCCGAGCTCACGCCGACCGAGATCGAGGTCGACGAGGACGACCCCTTCGAGGCGCGCCGCAAGCGTGCCGAGGAGGAGGAAGAGGTCATCGTCGACGAGGAGTATCAGGCGCTCCTCACCGAGGGCGAGACCGAGGAGGGCAAGGAGAAGGGATCCGCCGAGGAGCCCGATCCGGCCGACTTCGAGGATGAGCCCGCCGCCCAGGCGGATGACGAGGAAGTACCCATGTTCCTCAGTCACAAGGGCCGACTGCTTGCTTTCAAGAGCGCCGAATCGCTCGTCTCCTTCCTTCGTTCGGGTGCTCCGCACGATCTCGCACAATTGGACACCTGGGGTGACCTGGCGGAGCGGGTACAGTCGAGCGACATCGACCCCCAGCCGGAGGACCGCTACGAGCTCGACCTCGTGGTGGAAAACCTGCGCGGCGGTCATGACACGTGGGATCTGCCGCTGCTCATCAACGCCGGCGAGGTGGCCCGTGACCTGGGTTACGCACTCCGCATCAAGCCGGTGATCCTGGCACTGTCGCCCGGTTCGCCGCTCGACGACCTCGACGAGTCGCTCCGCTCCGCTGAGAAGGGCGGGATGGGCGGGTTCTTCGGCCGCCGCAAGCTCAAGAAGATCGGTGCTCAGCAGGCGAGCCTCGGCTGGCGTTCGGTGATCGGCAAGATCTCGGCGGCCGTGGACTGGCGTGACTGACCGATTACCGGGGAATATCTATCCTTGGCTGAAACGAAGCACTCCCGGGGAGGAGGACGACGCCGTGGCGCTCGTGCGCGTGTACTGCGGTCTGGCGTCGGCTGATGAATCGGTGCGTTCGGCTTCGGCCGCCCCACTGACCATCGCCGTGGTGGACGACGCGGGCCGGCTGCTCGGCGTCCACGAGATCAGCGACGACCCGACCGGGTACGCCCAGTTGGGCACGCTGCTCGTGGAACGGACGACGGGCTTCAGCGACGCGGCGGTCGCCGCCGACAGCGACGATCACGTCGTCACGTCCCTGCTCACCGCGGCCGGCCGGCCGCTGGTGGTGGTGGACGACGACGCGGCCGACGACTACGCGGAGCGGTTCTCCGACGACGACTCCCCCGAGGAGATGTCCGCGCCGGCGGCCGCCCGGCGGGCCGTCGGCCTGGCCCGGGCGCTGCAGGCCGGCGCGATCGCCGCGGTGACCCTGCCGGCGCCGCGCGAGCTGGTCAGCTACAAGCCGGTCCTGGCCGCGCACGTGGCCATGCTGGTCGGGCGGAACGCGGCGTCCCTCGCCCTGCGCGAGGTGCTCCGCGAGCTGTACCCGGCGGCGCTTCGGGCCTACCCCGACCCGGCGCACCCCACGGCCCTGGCCGTGCTCGACGCGCTGCCCGAGCCCGGCCGGCTGGCCGGGCCCGCACAACCGGCCCGGGAGATCGCCGCCGAGCTGGCCCGGGCCGGGTCGGGCAGCGAGAACGAGCTGGCCGGCGCGATCACCGCCCTTCAGGTCGCGGTGAGCGAGTCACCTCGCCGGGGTGGCGTCAACAAGTCGCTCTCCCCGGCTGCCGCCGAGGCGGTCCGCCAGGCGATCGCCGCGGTCCGCTCCTGCGACGCGGCCTGCTCCGCCCTGGTCGGCACGCTGGCCGCCCGGGCCACCCCGCCCGGCGCCACCGGGCCGAACGTGGGCCGGCGCAGCGCGCGCCGGGGCACCGACGCGCCGGCGCTCCAGCCGGTGGCCACCGACCACAGCTCCCGGTTCGGCCGGCGCGGCCGTCCCGAGCCGGTCTCCACCGGCAGCGGCCCGGCCGTGCCGCAGCCGATGACCGCACCGCCGACCGCGCCGGACCCGTTGATGGCCCCGCCGGTCGCGCCCGCCGCGTCGAACGGCCTGCCCGGCCGGGCGACCGGTCCGCTGAACCGGCCGGTCTCGGTGCCGCCGCCCCCGCCCGGCATGACTCCGATCACGCCCGGCTCGCGTCCGGTCCCGGCCACCCGCAACCCGGCGACCCCGTCGTCGGTGCCGCCGGTCCCCGGTGGCAGCAGCCCGGCCGACGCCGGCGAGCCGTTCCGGCCCACGCTGACCAACGCCGAGCTGAACCGGGCCCGCGCCGAACGCCAGCGGACGGTCATCCCGCCCCGCCCGGCGACCGGCACCACCCGGCCGGCCGCGGCCGCCAACGGCGCCACCGACTTCAGCCTGCCGATGCAGACCAGCCGGCCGGCCGCTCCGGAGGCTCCCGAGCCCGGTTCCCGGGCCAACTGGCCGCTGCTCAACAGCGAGAAGGACGAGTCGGCACGGCCGGACACCCCGGCCCGCCCGGCGGCGCCGCCCCTGGCTCCGCGCTCCGAGCTGCCGTCGCGCGCCAAGTCCACCCCGGACCTGCCGTCCCGGTCGTCCGAGCTGCCCTCGCGGTCGTCCGAGCTGCCGTCCCGGTCATCGGGCCTGCCCTCCCGGCAGGCGCCGGCCGCCTCCTCGGTCAGTTCGCCGCCCGGTGGCCGGGTCAAGCCGCCGTGGCAGGACATGCCGCAGGAGCCGTCGCCGCTCGACATCGGCAAGGAGCCCGCGCTGCGTCTGGTCGACCAGGCCCGCAAAAACGGCGGCCGGGCCCGGCTGCCCGGTCTCGACCAGCTCGGTGGCGGCGCCCCGGCGCCGGCCCGCCGGGAGGAGGAGCGCGCTCCCCGGATCACCGCGCTGGACCGGAGCAGTGCCCCGCCGGTCCCTGCCGACAGCAGCGACGGCGACCTGCTGATCTTCGCGGCCGCCCGGTCGGCGTGGTTCACCGGTGGCACCCCGGACTCCCCGGACGTCAGCTGGTCGAACCCGAACGACGACGCCTGGCGTGCCGCGCAGAAGGCGGCCACCCCGGCCGTCGCCGCGGAGACCAACGCCGGCCTGCCGAAACGTGTGCCCCAGGCCAACCTGGTGCCCGGTTCGTCGCGGGCCGAGGAGCGCCCGGTCCGGATAGTCCGGGACGCCGCCTCGATCGCCGCGCACACCACCGGCTACTTCCGTGGCTGGCGGCGCGGGCAGGAGATCGGCGGGTTCGCCATGGGCGGCCGTCCGGGCCGGGAGGCGGCCGGCGGCTGGGACTTCAGCCGGGACGGCCAGCCGGCCGACGAGTTCCGCAACAGCGCCGGTTCCGGCGGGCGCTGACATCGCACGTCGTCGAGGGCCACGACCCGGCTGGTCGTGGCCTTCGGCGTTTTCCGGCCGGGCGGTGGTCTTCGACTTCTTCGGCACCCTCACCGACCCGTCGGCGGAGGCGGGACGGATGGCCGCCTTCGCCGCCACCGCGGCGGTGCTGGGTGTCGATCCCGGGCGGTTCGGGGAGGCGATGCGGGGCAGTTTCCCGCAACGGGTCGTGGGGGCGTACGGCAGCACCCGGGAGACCCTGCGCGCGATGGCCCGCCACTGCGGGACCGATCCGGGTGAGAGCCGGCTGGACCGGGCCGTCCGCATCCATCACGCGGGCGCTGAGCGGCTCCGCACGCCCCGTCCGGAGGCTCTCGCGGTACTGGGTCACCTCCGCGACAGCGGGTTCCGTCTGGGGCTTCTCAGCGACTGCGCCAGTGAGGTGTGCGAGGCGTGGGCGGAGACGCCGTTCGCGGCCCGGATCGACGTTCCGGTCTTCTCCTGGCGGAAGGGCCGCCGCAAACCGGATCCGCTGCTGTACGAGACGGTCGCCGGCCGCCTGGGGGTGCCGCCGGGCGAGTGCTGGTTCGTCGGCGACGGCGGCAGCCGGGAACACGACGGCGCCCGCCGGGCCGGCATGCGGCCGGTGCTGGTGACGAACGCCGGCTATCCGGGGGCCGGGCGGTGGCGGGACGACCCGGACGCGTACGTCCCGGAGAACCGTGTCGACGATCTCACCGGCTTGATCCGTTTATTGAGATCCCGCCATGACAATGGGTGACCGCTCGTATACGATGACGAATGGCCGGAAAGCGCGCGAAAGCCCCGCTCCGGACGATGGAATAAATCCAGTCGGTGGACTGATCCATCACGGAGCGGGGCTTCAGGTCAGGTGGGTGCGCCCTGACCCCTGGTTCGCGAAGTCCGCGTCAGGCCGGAGCCGTAGCGCGGGTCCGACGCATCGTCAGCACATACTCGACGAGCGAGATGAGGACGTTCTTCGTCGACTCGCGGTTACGAGCGTCGCAGCTCACCACGGGCACGTCGGACGAGATCGCCAGAGCGTCCCGCACGTCCTGTGCGTTGTGGTACTGCATCCCGTCGAAGCAGTTTATGGCCACCAGGTACGGCAGCCGCCGGTGCTCGAAGAAGTCGATGGCGGCGAAGCAGTCGGCGAGCCGACGCGTATCCACCATCACGACCGCACCGATCGCACCCCGGACCAGCTCGTCCCACATGAACCAGAAACGTGTCTGACCCGGCGTACCGAAGAGGTACAGGATCAGGTCCCGGTCGATGCTGATACGGCCGAAGTCCATGGCGACGGTGGTCGTCATCTTGCCCGGCACCTGCCGGTTGTCGTCGACACCCACACCGGCCGAGGTCATGATCGCCTCGGTGGTCAGTGGGGTGATCTCCGAGACCGACCCCACCAGCGTCGTCTTACCGACGCCGAAGCCACCGGCGATGACAATCTTCGCCGATGTCACGCGTCCCGCAGCGGGACGGTGCGACATGTCAGAGCCTGCGAAGTCCACTCAGCACCCTTTCCAGCAGTTCCGTGCCTACCGCGTCGGTCTCGTCTTCGAGCGAGGTGGGCTCGTACACAGCGACCAGACCGTCAGTGGCCATGTCCGCAACGATCACACGTGCCACACCGAGCGGCAGTTGCATGCGTGCGGCGATCTCGGCGAGCGACTGAACACGGCCGCCGTCGCACATCGCCGCGATGTACTGATGCTCGCTTCCACCCTGCCCGCGGCCCATTCCGGAACGCCCGCGCTGGGTTGTCTCGACCAGCGCTTCAAGCGCTATCTCAAGCTTCGGCCGGGTCCGACCGCGGGTCACGGCATACGGCCTGACCAGCGCGCCGGTCGGCTCATCGCGTTCAGGCATCGTCACCGTCAACCCCTCCCTCGGCCCCTCGAAGTGTATTGGTTGTCAAAGTTTCTACCAGTAGCCGGCTGAGCCTACCGGGGTCGCAAAACCCCTGACAAACCCCTGGATGCTGCCGGCCCACTACCGGTTCAGCCCAGTACCCCGGCCGCGGAACGCGGCGCGGGGGTCAAGGCTTCGCCGACCCGGTCGACCAGGAGGGCCATCTCGTAGCCGACCTGACCGACGTCGCAGCTCCGCGCGGCGAGCACCGCGAACGACGAGCCGTCGGAGATGGACATCAGGAACAGGAAACCATTGTCCATCTCGACGACCGTCTGAAGAACGGCGCCACCTTCGAAGCAACGTGCGGCACCCTGCGTCAGGCTTACCAGGCCGGACGCGATGGCCGCCAACTGGTCGGCGCGGTCACGCGGGAGGTCTCGCGACGACGCCAGGAGCAGCCCGTCGGCGGAGACCGCGATCGCGTGCGCGACCCCGGGAACGCGGTCGGCGAAGTTGGCCAGAAGCCAACCCAGATCCTGCGTAGATGTCATGCCTCATGCTCCTTGCCAGCCTGCGAGGGCTGCTGCCCTCCCGGAGTGTCCTCCAGGTTGGTCGATTGTTCCTTGGTGCGACCGCGCGCCACACCACGGTGGTAAGCGGACAGAAGACCGCGAACTCCTTCAGGTGTGCGGCGCTGGACAGAGGATCCGACCCTGTCCACACCGCCGGGGACGAGCTGTGCCATCGGCTTGCGCTTCGGCAGACCCGCCGTGGTGGTGGTCTCGACCGGAGCCTCGGCCGCCAGGCGAGCCGCCTGCCATCCGTCGTCCGCCGCGGTCCGCCACGGGTTCGCCGCGGGAGCGGACCCGTTGCCGTAGGACGCGGCGGCGGCCGCCGGCGCACCAACACTAGCCGCATCGAGGTCCCGGACCTCCGGGGACGCCGCCTGCTGGGGCACACCCGCGCCCCGGGTCGGCTCACCGGTCGGAATCCGCTGCGAGACGACCGATTCGTCGCCCACACCGGAGACCTTGGGGCGAGGCGCCTCACCGGTCGTGGTGAACCACGCCGACTCGAGCTCCCGGAAGATCGGCAGCTCCATCGTCTCGTCCGCGAACGGAACCGCGCTCTCGCGCGCCGACGCCATCTGCGCCGCGGCGGCGGCCTGGGCCTCCGCCGGATCCGGCGCGTCCGCCGGGGGCGCCGAGTGCGGCATCACCGGGATGGTCTGCGGGTTGACCGGCGGGGTCACCTGCGGCTGCGCCTCGAAGTTCTCCGGGCGGAACCGCGGGATCTCGGCGGTCATGTCCAGCGCGGCGGCCAGGTTCTCCGGCACGTGCGGGGTGACCGGCTCGCGGTCCGCGGCGACCGGCGGCCAGGCCGGCGGCGCCGAGGCGAACGGGTTCCGGTCGGCCGGCGAGATCGGCTGGGCCGACACCGGCTCGGCGGGAGGCGCCGAGAACGGGGCGGCCGACACCGGCGGGGCCGGCGGTGCCGAGATCGGCGGAACCGGGGGTGCCGAGACCGGCGGCGTGAACGAGTTCGGGTTGGCCGGGAGCTGACGCGGGATGGTCGCGCCGAACCCGTTGCCGTCGCCGTCCGGCCGGAAGTCGCCACCGTTGCGGCGCTGGGCCAGATCGTCCAGGCCGGCGAAGCCCTGCGGGCCGGACGGCAGCGGCGGGATGACCTCGTTGCTGCGCGGCCCGTGGAAACCGTTGGGCGCGCCGCCACCGAAGCCGTTGCCGGAACCGCCACCGAAGCCGTTGGACGCGCCACCGAAGCCGTTACTGCCGTTGTTGCCCGCGTTGAAGCCACCGAAGCCGGACGGTGCCGCACCGGTGAGGTCGGACCAGGCCGGGACCGAACCGTTGGAGCCGTTCGAGCCGTGGTGACCGTTCGACCCGTTGCCGTAACCGCCGCTCTCCAGAGCCAGCGGCTCGCCGAAACCGGGCAGGCCGGAGCCGGGACCACCGTCGAAGGCGTCGCGAGCGGGGGGCAGGCCGGGCATCCCGCCGCCGGGGACCTGGGCGGCGCCCGCCGAGGCCAGCACGGAGATGGGCAGGCCCACCTCGGCGACGGTGCCGCGTTCGCGGTCCGCCGGCCGGAGCTCGACCCGGACACCGTGCCGGTTCGCCAGCCGGGCGACCACGACCAGGCCCATCATGCGGGAGACGGCGACGTCCACCGTGGGCGGGTTGGCGAGGCGCTCGTTGAGGTCGCGGAGCTGCTCCCGGCTGATGCCGATGCCGTGGTCCTCGACGGTGAGCACGGCGTTCTCGCCGACGCGCCGGGCCTCGACCAGGACGTTGGAGTTCGGCGGGGAGAAGGCCGTCGCGTTGTCGAAGAGCTCGGCGACCAGGTGGACCATGTCGTTCACGGCGTGCGCCGCAACCTCGATGTCCCGGTCGATCATGCCGAACTCGATGCGGGTGTAGTGCTCGACCTCGGACTGCGCGGCACGGAGCACGTCGATCAGGGCGGCCGGCTCGCGCTGCACACGGGTCGAGTCGGCGCCCGCGAGAACCAGGAGGTTCTCGTCGTTACGGCGCATTCGGGTGGCCAGGTGGTCGAGCTGGAAGAGCTCGGCCAGACGGTCCGGGTCCTCCTCGCCGCGCTCCAGGCGGTCCAGGTGACCGATGAGCCGGTCGACCAGGATCTGCGAACGACGGGCCAGGTTGACGAACATCGTCGCGACGGAGGCTCGCAGTGCGGCCTGTTCGGCGGCGGTACGCACCGCTTCCAGGTGGACCGCGTTGAATGCCTCGGTCACCTGCCCGAACTCGTCGCGGCTGCGGACCGGCAGTGGCTCGGCGATCTGGTCGGCGACCTGGGCCGGGGTGAGCGACGCGGAGAGCGCCGGGTCACGCAGCCGGCTCACCGCGTGCGGCAGGCCGAACTGGGCGACCGCGAGGGCGCCCTGTCGCAGCTCACGCAGCGAGCGGGCCATCGAGCGGGCGACCAGCCAGGCGAACAGGATGGCCAGCAGGAGCATGCCGAGCAGCAGGCTGGTCCGCAGGAGGACGTCCTGGTTGGTGTTGTCCCGCAGGTCGGTGGCCTGGGCCACGATCTTCTTGTCGAACTCGACCTCGACCGCCCGGAACAGCTCGTTGTAGCCGGCCAGGGCCTCTTCCCAGGCGGCCGACGTGAACGGGATCGCCGAGTTGTTGTTGCCCTGGAGGGACATCAACGGGGTGATCCAGTTTTCCGCGGCCTGCTTCTTCGGGCCGGCGACGGTGGTGCTGAAGTAGTCCCGCTCGGCGTTGTTGCCGACCGCGTTGATGCTCTCCTCGGCCAGCTGGTACCCGGTCTGGGTCTCCAGGAAGTCCTTGCGGAGCGCGTTGGTCAGCTCCTTCGCGGCCACCACGTCCTGGCCGATGAAGCGCTGCTCGGCGACGTAGTTCTTGGCGCGGGCCACCGCGGCCACGACCCGGAGCCGGTCGCTCAGGCCCTGGTCGTTGGCCAGCTGGGCGGAGATCTCGCGGACCTGGAGAAGGTCCTCGATCAGCTGGTTGTAGGTGGTGAGGACGTTGGACCGGTCCTCGCCGCCGTTGGCCACCCGGCTGCGGAAGGTGGGCAGGTCCTCGAGGTTGCGGTCCAGGCGCAGGAGCAGCTGCCCCACGTTGTCCGGGACGTCCTCGAGTGCCGCCTTCTGCTGCACGTAGGGGGCCTTGGCGTCGTCGACCGCGCCGTGCTCGCTGTTGTACCGGTCGACGGCCGGCTTGAAAGCCGAACTGTTCTCGGGCGTATCGGAGATGATGACGCCGAAGGTGCGCTCGGCCTGCAAGTGGTCGACCAGACCACCGGAGGCCTCGGACAGCACCGAGAGCGTGCGTGCGCGCTCCGCGTTGCCGGCTTCGTCGATCTGGGCCACAAGACCACTGACACCGACGGTGATGGTTGCCACTGTCGGCACCAACATGATCAGTCCAAGCTTGGACCAGATCGGTAGGTCTCGCAGCCGACTCATGGGTCGGCGCAGACCAGACATGACGCCGTTCGCGCTACTGGGGCGCTTGCTCACGTCACCGTCCTCCTGATTCGGGCCCGGCTTTCGGCTCGCCGGACACCGCACACGGCCGACTCGCCGACGTCGGGCCCCCGAGATTCCATCACGACAAGTGTCAAAGAGAAAGAGCAGGCGGACACGGACCGGTTGTGTGACGCGATGTTGCAACCTCGTAGTTGGACATCGCCGGTCTCGGAATCACTACCTGTGGAGCTGCACATATCTCAAGGTCACTTCGTAGGTCGGCGCAGCATTGGGGGGTGGAAGCAGGCCGACCGGGTCCCGATCGTAGTCGATCGCGATAGAAGTGACGATGACTCGGTTCCCCGCGATCAGCAAGGCGCGACGCCAGAGTATGCCGACTTTGCAGGCGGCAGTCTAGCCGAACGGCGGGGTACCCAAGTCTGACGGTCGATTTCTTTTGACGTACGTTCGTTCAGATCAGCATATAAACGGACATGAAGGATTTCAGGTCAGCAGTTTGGCGTACGCCGGCTTGATCACTTCATTGATCAAAACGAGACGTTCGTCGTACGGGATGAAGGCGGATTTCATCGCGTTGATGGTCAGCCACTGCAACTCGGCCCACCCCCAGCCGAACGATTCGGTCAGCAGGGTCATCTCCCGCGACATCGACGTACCGCTCATCAGCCGGTTGTCGGTGTTGACCGTGACCCGGAACCGGAGATCGTGCAGCAGCTTGATCGGGTGCTCGGCGATCGACGGCGCGGCGCCGGTCTGCACGTTCGACGACGGGCAGAGTTCCAGCGGGATCCGCTTGTCCCGGACGTACGCCGCCAGCCGGCCCAGCACCGGCGGTGCGGAGAGGGTGCCACCGGTCTCGGTCGGGGCGCTCGGGGTGTCAACGGTGACCGTGATGTCGTCGACCAGCCGCACCCCGTGGCCCAGCCGGTCCGCACCGCACCATTGGATCGCCTGCCAGATCGACGGCAGGCCGAACGCCTCGCCGGCGTGGATGGTGAAGTGGAAGTTCTCCCGCTGCAGGTACTCGAACGCGTCCAGGTGCCGGGTGGGCGGGAAGCCCGCCTCGGCGCCGGCGATGTCGAAACCGACCACCCCGCTGTCCCGGAACCGGACCGCCAGCTCGGCGATCTCCTGGGAGCGGGCGGCGTGCCGCATCGCGGTCAGCAGGGTGCCGACCCGGATCGGCGTGCCGTTCGCCGCGGCCTCGGCGCTGCCCTCCCGGAAGCCCTCGTGCACCGCCTCGACCACCTGGTCCAGGGTGAGCCCGCGCTCCAGGTGCTGCTCCGGGGCGTACCGGACCTCGGCGTAGACCACCCCGTCGGCGGCCAGGTCGAGCGCGCACTCCTTGGCGACCCGGTGCAGGCCCTCCACGGTCTGCATGACCGCGACGGTGTGGGCGAAGGTCTCCAGGTACCGTTCCAGCGATCCGGAGTCGGCGGCCGCGACGAACCACTCGCCCAGCCGTTCCGGATCCTGGGACGGCAGCTCGTGGCCGACCGCCGCGGCCAGCTCGACGATGGTGCCCGGCCGCAGGCCACCGTCCAGGTGATCATGGAGGAGGACCTTCGGCGCCCTGATGATGTCGGAGTGTGCGATACCAACCATCAGAAGAGCCTAGAGGCAGGCACTCGATGATCGACGGTGCAATTCCGTTTCTGCGGTGCCCGGTGTGCCGCGACACGCTGACCCGGCGGGAGCGGACACTGCGCTGCCCGGCCGGGCACAGCTTCGACATGGCCCGACAGGGTTACGCCGACCTCAGCGCCGGGCGGCTGCCGCACACCGGGGACAGTGCCGAGATGGTCGCCGACCGGGCCGCCTTCCTCGGTGCCGGGCACTACGGATTCATCGCCGCGGCGCTGGCCGGGCATCGCACCGACGGCCTGGTGCTGGACGCCGGCACCGGCACCGGCGACTACCTGGCGCATTTCCTGGACGGTTCTCCGGAGGCGATCGGTCTCGGACTCGACGTCTCCAAACCGGCGCTGCGCCGGGCTGCCCGGGCCCATCCGCGGGCCGCCGCCGTGCTGACCGATCTGTGGCGCCCGCTGCCGGTCGCGGACGCGGCCGTCTCGGTGATCCTGGACGTCTTCGCGCCCCGCAACGGTCCCGAGTTCCACCGGGTGCTGCGCCCGGACGGGTTGCTGCTGGTGGTCACCCCGGCCGCCGGGCACCTGGCCGAGCTGATCACCGCGCACGGGCTGCTGCAGGTCGACCCGGACAAGGCGGCCCGGGTCAGCGAGAGCCTGGGCGAGCGGTTCGCCCCGGTGTCGGCGGACCGGCACCGGCGGGAGCTGAGGCTGACCGCGGCCGAGGCGCGCACCCTGATCGGGATGACGCCGAGCGCCCGGCACGTGCCGGTGGACGGGCTGCCCACCGGGGACGTGACGGTCACCGTGGCGGTGGACGTGACGGCCTACCGGCCGCTCTGAGACCCGATTGCGGTGGTACGGGTACCCGTACCACCAAGATCAGTCCACGATGGACCACCGGCCGCCTAGACGGAGAGATCGACTTCTTCCCACTCCGGAGGCGGATCGTGATACGGCCCGGAGAAGATCACCGCCCACTCCAGTGCCCACCGGCGCTGCCCGATGGCGTTGCTGTCGACCTCGCCCGGCAGCGGCCGTCCGCTCTGCTCCGCCTCCTGGTAGGCCCAGTCCAGGCAGTAGTAGAGATCGAGCAGCACCGCGGCCTCGGCCGGATCCCGGGCCGCGACCAGTGACCGGGACCGCCACCGGGTGAAGCTCTCGCCCCCCGGCAGGTCCGGCATCTGGGCCATCATCCGTTCGTCCGGTGGGACCGCCGGGTCCAGGTGCCGGCTCAGGCCGAGCAGCCAGGCCAGCGCGAACACCGCGTCGTGGTGCAGCACGAAGGAACGGTGGTCGCCCTTCGCGCCGATCACGAACTGCCACTCCGGCGGGGTGACCAGTTCGACCAGGTGGGAGCCGAGCAGCCAGCTCATCGCCGCCTCGGTGGGCATGCCGAAGCACCGGGCGACGACGACGTGCAGCACCGCGGCCCGGGCTTCGAGCTCGGCGACCGGGCGCAGCTCGACCGTGTCACCCTGCTCCCAGACCAGCGGGAACGCCAGTGGGGGCAGGGGCAGGCCGAGCCGGGCCAGTTCGTCGAGGCTCGCTTCGCGGACCGCGCGGGGGTCGGGGGCGGCCTTCGTCATGGCGGTTCAGGCTATGCGGTCGAGCAGAAGCGGAACAGGGGCGGTCGCCTCCGCTCCGAGGGCGATCGCCCCGGCCGCGTCGGTGCGGGCCGCCGGGATCCGGGACTCGTCGTCGGCGCGCAGTTCCAGCAGCACGTCACCGGCCTTGACCCGGTCACCCGGGCGGACTTTGAGCTGCACTCCGGCGCCGAAGCTGACCGGGTCCTCCTTGCGGGCGCGGCCGGCGCCGAGACGCCAGGCGGCGATGCCGATGCCGTACGCGTCGATCGCGGTCACCACCCCGTCCTCGGTGGCCCGCAGCTGTTCGGTGTGCGCGGCGGTGGGCAGTGCCGCGTCCGGGTCGCCGCCCTGGGCCCGGATCATCGCCCGCCAGGTGTCCATCGCCTGCCCGTTGGCCAGCACCTTCTCCGGGTCGGCGTGCACTCCGGCGGCGGCCAGCATCTCCCGGGCCAGCGCCAGGGTGAGTTCCACCACATCGGACGGTCCACCGCCGGCGAGGACCTCCACCGACTCGGCCACCTCGTTGGCGTTGCCGATCGCCAGGCCGAGCGGGGTGCTCATGTCGGTCAGCAGGGCGACCGTGGTGACCCCGCTGTCCTTGCCCAGCTGGACCATGGTGCGGGCCAGCTCGCGCGCGGTGGCCAGGTCCTTCATGAAGGCGCCGGTGCCGACCTTCACGTCGAGGACCAGCGCGCCGGTGCCCTCGGCGATCTTCTTGCTCATGATCGAGCTGGCGATCAGCGGGATCGCCTCGACCGTGCCGGTGACGTCGCGCAGCGCGTACAGCTTGCGGTCGGCCGGGGCCAGGCCCTCGCCGGCCGCGCAGATCACCGCGCCGATGTCCTGCAACTGGCTCTTGAACTGCTCGTTGGAGATCCGGGCCTGCCAGCCGGCAATCGACTCCAGCTTGTCCAGGGTGCCGCCGGTGTGGCCCAGCCCGCGGCCGGACAGCTGCGGCACGGCCACCCCGCACGCGGCGACCAGCGGGGTCAACGGCAGGGTGATCTTGTCGCCGACACCGCCGGTGGAGTGCTTGTCGGCGGTCGGCCGGGACACGGAGGAGAGGTCCAGCCGCTCGCCGCTGGCGATCATCGCGGCGGTCCACCGGGCGATCTCGGCGGGCGTCATGCCGCGCAGCAGGATCGCCATGGCCAGGGCCGACATCTGCTCGTCGGCGACCGCGCCCCTGGTGTACGCGTCGACCACCCAGTCGATCTGGGCGTCGGACAGGACATGGCCGTCCCGCTTGGCACGGATCACGTCCACAGCGGCGAAAGCACTCACTATTTTCCTTCTTCCCAACGGTTCGGGATGCCCTCCGGGGCCTCACCCTCGCCCGCCCAGGACAGATTGCCCTCGGCGTCCACCACCACGATCCGTGGCGTCCGGACCAGTCCCCAGGCCACCGCGGCGGCCGTCGTCGGCAGGTTCGGGCCCTCCTCCAGGATGCCCTTCTCCTCGGCCGCTCCGGGCTCACCCGACGAACGCTCCCAGTAGCCGGTCCAGATCGTCTCGCCGCCGGACAGGTCGGGGTGCACGAAGACCGTGCCGCGGCCCCGCCACTTGGCCAGCTCGGGCGGCACGTCGGCGGCGCCCACCGGGCCGGTGACCCGTTCCATGTCCTCGTAGCCGAACGCGTACGGCAGCAACTCGGTCATCCGCAACGGCCGGGGCACCGCCTCGACCAGCAGTTCCGGGCCGCCGTGCTCCCAGAGCAGCTGACGGCAGCGGCCGCACGGCATCAGCGGGGCCCCGGTGGCGTCCACGCAGGAGATCGCCACCAGCCGGCCGCCGCCGGTCGCGTGCAGTGAGCTGACCAGGCCGCACTCGGCGCACAGGGTCATCCCGATGGACGCGTTCTCCACGTTGCAGCCGACGATCATCCGGCCGTCGTCGACCAGCCCGGCCACCCCGACCGGGAAGTCGGATATCGGCGTGTACGCCCGCCGCATCGTCTCGATGGCGGCAGCCCGCAAGGCCGCCCAGTCGATCTCCATGACGCCGATTCTTGCAGTGTGGTCAGTTCAGGTGCGGAGCGCACCCGAACTGACCACGCCGATCAGGATTTGATGTACGGCTGCCCGGAGGCCGCCGGGCCACGCACCCGGCCCACCAGACCGGCCACCGCGACCAGCGTCGCCAGGTACGGCAGCATGTTCAGGAACTGGCTGGGGATCGGGCTGTCGATGGCGCTGAGGTAATACGCCAGCTTCTGCGCGAACCCGAAGAACAGCGCCGCCCCGAACGCCCCGAACGGGGTGAACCGGCCGAAGATCAGCGCGGCCAGCGCGATGAAGCCGGCGCCGGCGGTCATGTTCTTGGTGAAGCTGCCGGTCGCCACCAGCGTGAAGTAGGCGCCGCCGATACCGGCCACCACCCCGCCGAGCAGCACGTTCAGGTACCGCAGACCGCGCACCCGGATACCCACCGTGTCGGCCGCGGTCGGGTGCTCGCCGACCGCGCGGGTCCGCAGGCCCCACCGGGTCCGGGTGAGCCCGAAGTGGATCGCCAGCACCAGGCCGATCGCCAGCCAGACCAGCAGGTTCGCCTCGAACAGCACCGGACCGACCACCGGGATGTCGGCGAGCGCCGGGATCCGCCACTCGGGCAGCTGCGGCGGCTGGTTGTAGGTCTGCGAGTCGGGCTGCATCAGCCGCTCGTAGAGGAAGCCGGTGATGCCGAGCGCGAACAGGTTCAGCACCATGCCGACCACCGTCTGGTCGACCAGGTAGCGGATCGAGAGCACGGCCAGGATCCCGGCGATCAGCACCCCGCCGACGGCCGCGCTGATCAGGCCGGCCCAGACGCTGGTAGCCATCGTGCCGACCAGGGCGCCGGCGAAGGCGCCCATCAGGAACTGGCCCTCGATCGCCACGTTCACCACGCCGGACCGCTCACCCAGCACACCGGCCAGCGCGCCCAGGATCAACGGCAGCGCCAGCTGGAGGGTGCCCTCGGTGGTGTCCACCAGCGGCATGAACTCGCCGGCCACCTGCCAGCACAGGAACGAGAAGACGAAGGTCAGGATGCCGAGCACCAGCCACAGGTTGGACCGGCGCTTGAGCAGTGCGCCGAACAGCGCGGCACCGGCCAGCATGGTGAGCACCCCGAACAGGATCGCCCCGAACCGGCCGTTGACGGAGAGCGCGGCACCCTCGGCGTTTTCACTCAGGGTGAAGCGGGCGTCCTCACTCGGTGCCAGCGAGCCGAACACCGCGGCGGCCAGCACACCGAGCAGGATCAGGACCGCGCCGAGCCGGCGTGACCGGGACCAGAACGGCTCCGGCGCGGCGACCTCGGTCAGGTCCTCCACAGTCGCGGTAGACATGTCCTCAGCCCTTCGCCGGAGAGGCGCCGAGACCGGTGGACCGGGCGGCACGCAGACGGAAGATCGCCTTCACCAGTGCGGGGGCGGCGATGAAGATGACGATGAGCGCCTGGAGCACGGTGACCAGCTCCAGCGAGATGCCCGCGAAGGACTGGATCCGGTTGCCGCCGGCCCGCAGCGCGCCGAACAGCAGCGCGGCGAAGAACGTGCTCCACGGCCGGTTGCGGCCCAGCAGCGCGACCAGCAGGCCGTCGAAGCCGATGTTGCCGGCCACCGCCGGGGTCAGCGAGTGCGCGGTGCCGAGCACCTGGGTCGCGCCACCGAGGCCGGCCAGGCCACCGGCGACGGCCATCAGCAGCACGTACGTCCGGGCCACGCTGATCCCGGCGGTCTTCGCCGCGTGCGGGTTGGCGCCCACCGCGCGGATCTCGAAGCCGAACGCGGACCGCTTCAGCAGCCAGGCCACCCCGGCCGTGACGATCACCGCGAGGATGATGCCGAGGTGCACCCGCAGGACCCCACCGGGCGACGGGAGCTGCGCCGACTCGGCGACCGTCTTGCTGATCGCGTCGGTCCGGCCGGGCGCCTGGATGCCCTGCTGGATGACCAGCCAGGACAGGAACAGGCCGGCGGTGTAGTTGAGCATGATCGTGGTGATCACCTCGTGCGCGCCGGTCCGGGCCTTCAGCAGGCCGGGGAGAAAGCCCCACAGCGCGCCGCCGAGCACGCCGGCCACCAGCGCGACCGCCAGGTTGAGTACGACCGGCAGGCCGAACGAGAAGCCCGCGACGCCGGCCGCCATACAGCCGAGCACCGCCTGGCCCTGAGCGCCGATGTTGAACAGGCCACCGCGGAACGCCAGCGCCACCGAGAGACCGGTGAAGACCAGCGGAGCGGCGTACGTCAGGGTCTCCGACAGCGGCGCGAACGCCTGCTGCCAGGTGGCCGTCCCGGCGAACCAGGCCTGGAACACGGCCGGATCGCCGAACGCGCCCATCAGCAGGTCGGCGTAGGCCAGACTGACCAGGTCCCAGCTGGCGCCGAGCGCGTCGCTGGGCCGGGCGGTGAAGTAGCCGAACTTCGCCAGCACGTCGGCGTCCGAGACGACGATCAGCACCGCGCCGATCACCACGGCCAGCAGGATCGACAGTGCCGTGAGCAGGACGTTGTTCGCCGACCAGAGGTTGCGGACGAATACGTTCATGAACGAGTCGTCACCGGCCGGCTCCGGCTTCTTCGGCGCCTCGGTGGTGGTTCCTGTGGTCACTTCTCCCCCTCGGCCGTCGAGCCGGTGATGCCGGCCATCAGCAGACCGATCTCCTCGCGGGGTGTGTCCGGCGAGACGATGGCCAGGATGCGGCCGCGGTACATCACCGCGATCCGGTCCGCGAGGCCGACCACCTCGTCCAGCTCGCTGGAGACCACCAGCACCGCGGTGCCCTGATCCCGCTCGTGAATGATCCGGTTGTAGATGAACTCGATCGAGCCGACGTCCACCCCGCGGGTGGGCTGCGACGCGATGAACAGGCGCAGCGGGCGGGACATCTCCCGGGCCACCACGACCTTCTGCTGGTTACCGCCGGAGAGCGTGCCGACCGGGGTGTCCGCGGACTGGCACCGGATGTCGAACTGCTCGATCCGCTCGGTGGCGTTGCCGCCGACCTTGGTGCCGTCGATCCGGAACGCGTTGCCGAACGGGGCGCGGTCGTACATGTCCAGGATCAGGTTCTCGGCGACCGAGAACTCCTTGACCACGCCGTCGTGGCTGCGGTCCTCGGGAACGTAGCCGACCCCGGCGCCGAGCACCTTCTTGGTGGTCTGCCCGACCAGGTCGGCGCCGTCCAGCCGGACCGCGCCGGCCCGCACCTCGCGCAGGCCCATCACGGCCTCGACCAGCTCGGTCTGGCCGTTGCCCTGGACACCCGCGATGCCGAGCACCTCGCCGGCCCGGATCTCCAGGTCGACGCCGTCGACCGCGCGCACGCCGCGGTCGTCGTCGACGACCAGGCCGTCGATCTTCAGGATGGTGGCGCCCGGCTCGATCGGGGCCTTCTGCACCTGCAGGTTGACCGCCCGGCCGACCATCAGGGCGGCCAGCTCGTCCTCGCTGGTCTCCGGGCTGGCGGTGCCGACGATCCGGCCGCGGCGGACCACGGTGATCCGGTCGGCGATCGCCTTGACCTCTTTGAGCTTGTGGGTGATGAAGACGATCGACTTGCCCATCTCGGTCAGCGACCGCATGACGGCGAGCAGTTCCTCGGTCTCCTGAGGGGTCAGGACCGCGGTCGGCTCGTCCAGGATCAGCAGGTCGACCTCGCGGGTCAGCGCCTTGACGATCTCCACGCGCTGCTGGGCGCCGACCGGCAGGTCCTCGACCAGGGCGTCCGGGTCGACCGGCAGGCCGTACTTCTTCGAGGTGTCGATCACGTCCCGGCGGGACCGGCGGCGGTCCAGCCAGCCGAGCGGTCCGCCGCGGGTCTCCTCGGCGCCGAGCGCGATGTTCTCCGCCACGGTGAAGACGGGCACCAGCATGAAGTGCTGGTGGACCATCCCGATGCCGGCCGTGATGGCGTCCCGGGGGCTCTTGAAGACGACCGGTTCGCCGTTGACGACGATCTGGCCCTCGTCCGGCTGCATCAGGCCGTACAGCTGGTTCATCAGCGTCGACTTGCCGGCGCCGTTCTCGCCGAGCAGGGCGTGGACCTCGCCCGGCTCGACCGTGATGTCGATGTGGTCGTTGGCCACCAGGCTGCCGAAGCGCTTGGTGATGCCGCGCAGTTCCAGTTTCAGCGGAATCTCCCGACGGTCGGTGACTGAGCCTGGTGGACGGTGTAATGCGAGCCGCCGCTCGGCCACGGATCGTAGAACCCGTGGCCGGGCGGCGGCCAGATGTTACCTACCCGAGGGTCACTTAGGCGCGGAGGCCGACTCGACCTTGACCTTGCCGGAGATCACGTCGGCCTTGAGGGTCTCCAGCTCGGTCTTCAGAGCCGGGTCGACCTTGCTGTCGAAGCTGTGGTACTCGCCCAGCGAGACACCCTCGTTCGACAGGTCGCCGATGTAGCCCGGGGCGGCCGACAGGGCCTCGCCCTTGGCACCCTTGACGACGGCCTCCTTGACGGCGCCCTCGATGTTCTTGACCACGGTGCTCAGGAACACGTCGCAGTACTGCGCGGCGGAGGTGCAGCCGTCCTGGTCGACCCAGATGACCGAGACCTTGCCGGCCGAGTCCTTGGCGACCTGGGCGGTGCCGAGGCCGGTGCCACCGGCGACCGGCATGATCACGTCGGCGCCCTGCGAGACCAGGGTGTCGGTGACCGACTTGCCCTTGTTCTGGTCGATGAAGCTCTCGGCGAAGGTGCCGTTCTGCGAGGCCTTGTTCCAGCCGAGGACCTCGACCTTCTTGCCCTTGACCTCGTTGTAGTGCGCGACACCGTCGGCGAAGCCGTCCATGAAGATGGTCACCGGGGCGATCTTCAGACCGCCGTAGGTGCCGACCTTGCCGGACTTGCTGTAACCGGCGGCCAGGTACCCGGCGAGGAACGCGGCCTGGTGGGTCGCGAACTGCATCGGGTAGACGTTGGAGTTGCCGCTGTTGCTGTCCACGATCGCGAACTGGGAGCTCGCGCTCTCCTTGGCGACCTTGGTGGTCACCTCACCCATCAGGCCACCGACCGCGAGGATGAAGTTGCAGCTCTGCGAGACGTAGCTGCGCAGACCCGGCTCGTAGTCGGCCTCGGAGGAGGACGCCACGTACTTCGGGTCGACGTTGCCGACCTCCTTCTGCGCGGCCTGCAGGCCGGCCCAGGCGGAGGCGTTGAACGACTTGTCGTCGATGCCGCCGAGGTCGGTCACCATGCAAGCCTTGTAAGCGGCCGCGGCCGCCGTGCTGGCCCCGGACGAGGTGGCCTCCTCGGGGGCCTCACCACAGGCGGCGGCAGCGAGCGTCAGCCCACCTGCCGCGAGAATCGCCACGATCCGCTTCCCACGTACTGGGCGCAAGACGCCCTCCTTCCGCTGCACACCGAGGTTAGGAGTAACTCGGGGTGAATCTACGGTCGGGAGCGTATCCCCGGCTCAGTAACCCGTCAGGACATCGGTACGGACTGTTGGCGCACCGTTATACCACCGCAATCACGCCGCGCGTGGCGCGCCGCTTTCGGCTGGTTCAGAGGCGAATTGCGCCCACCGCGGGAAACAGGGAGTTAATCTTCCGCCCGCCGGGACCGACGCCAGGCCGTTACCCCGAGGACTCCGACGGTGGTCCCGATCGCCAGTGACGACACGATCAACAGCGCGTGGATCCACAGGAACCCGGTCGGTGTCCCGGCGGCGAACGACCGCTCGTCGTTCCAGATCGCGACCCCGAACCGCGGCCAGATCAGCCAGGTCCAGGCGCCGACCCCGATCAGGAACGCCGCCCACCTCTTGTCGATCATCACATGCCCAGTATCCCAGCGCGCTCAGGCGGTCAGCCGCCCGGCTATCCGCCGCCAGCCGGCCCGCACCTCGGCCGGCTCCGGCGGGACACCCGGATACTCCCCCGGCACGCCCGTCCCGATGTCGTCGCCGGCCGGCGCGCGGGCCGCCTCGACCGCCCGGCGGATCGCCGCCACCCCGTCCAGCGGCAGCATCGGCTCGACCACCGCCATCAGGTCGTCGTCGGCCACCATCGCGCGGGCCAGGGCGAGCGCGTGGTCCCGCTCGTACGGCCCGCACACCACCGGCTCCCAGTCCTCCGGATCGTCCAGTCCCCCGAAGGTGATCACCCACGGCTCCCGGGCCAGCGGCGATCCCGGTGGCAGATGCAGCGTCACGAGAGTGCCCACCGGCTCATCATCACAGGCCGGGCGCCGGCCGGAAGACCTCTTCTCACTCCTGGCCGGAGTGCCGGATCCAGGTGTTCTGGCCGACCGGGGCGGTCTTGTCGTCGGCGGACAGGTCGACCACCCGGCCGTGCGGGCTGGTCGCCGCCCAGGCCGCCCCGAAGAGCAGGAGCTGGTTGAAGACGTACAGGTAGACCAGCGCGCCGACGGCGGAACCGACCAGGCCGTACGCCGGATTGCGCTCGACCAGGCCGACGAACGACTTGCCGACCGTGTTGAGCAGCAGCAGGCCGACGCCGACCTGGAGCACCGGCGGCGCCATCCGGCGGGCGGTCATCCGCAGCCGGGGCACCGCGGCCAGCAGGGCGGTGGCCAGCACCAGGTTGACGCCGAAGGTGAGGATCCAGCTGACCACCGACAGCGCGACCGCGAAGCCGCCGCCGGCCAGCCAGTGCAGCAGCCGTTCCAGGCCGTAGACGGCGAGCTGGGAGAGGGCCAGCAGGAGCAGCAGTCCGATCAGCACCATCAGGTCGACGGCCTGCCGGACGCCGATGTATCCGGGCTGCTCGCGAACCCCCCAGATGAGCCGCTGCGAGGAGCGGATCGCCTCCACCCAGCCGATCCCGGTGAACGTCAGTCCGATCAGGCCGACCAGGCCGACACTGCCCTTGCTCTCCATGATCGCGCGCACGTCCAGGAACGGCAGGTTGTGCCGCAGGAAATCGCGGACCAGGTCGAGCAGTTCGACGTTGTTGGTCAGCAGCCAGCCGAAGACCGAGTAGCCGATCAGCAGCAGCGCGAAGACCGCGAAGAAGCCGTAGTACGCGATCGCGGCCGCCAACCGGCCACCCTGGACGTCCTCGTAGCGCAGGATGGCCCGGCAGAAGTGATCGAAGTACGGCGATCGGTACCGGACCGCCATGATCTTGGCCTCGATCGCGACCAGTGCCCGGTCGATCGGATTCACCGGCCGACCGTACCGGACACGTCAGCTCCCCAGTGGGAAGTCCCGGCGTGGCCTCCAGGGTCCTTCACCGCCGTGGGAGAACAGGGTGAAGGAGGAGACCTCGAACCGGGCCGAGAAGCCGGCCAGATCGTCGAAGACCGCGTCCAGCGCGGCGGCCGGCACGTCCTGCGCCACCGTCACGTGCGGGTGGTACGGGAAACGGGTGTCCCGGTGCACGTCCTCGGACCGGGTGATCGCCTCGGCCAGCAGCTCGCACTCGCTGATCCCCTGCGCCAGGGTCACGAACACCACCTCGGTGACCGGCCGGAACGTGCCGGTCCCGCGCAGGTGGATGGTGAACGGCTGCTGGGCCGCCGCGACCGCCTCGAGGTGTTTCTCGATGGCCGGCAGCGCGTCGGCCGCCACCTCGGTCGGGCCGAGCAGGGTGACGTGCGCCGGCGTGTAGGCGGCCTGCGGATCACCGGCCTCGGCACGACGGCGGGTGAGCGCCGAGCCCCACGGTTCGGGGATGTCGACGGCCACACCGATACGGGTGATACCCGGCTGGGACATCCTCGTCAGGCTCCGCGGGCCGGGCTCAGGAAGCCCACGTTCTGGTACGCCCGGGCCAGGGTGGCAGCGGAGACCGCACGGGCCTTCTCGGCGCCGACCGCGAGCACCTTGTCGAGCTGGGCCGGGTCGTCCAGGTAGAGCTTGGTGCGCTCCTGGATCGGCTTGACGAACTCGACGAGCACCGCGGCCAGGTCCTTCTTCAGATCGCCGTAACCCCGCCCGGCGTACGCCTCGATCAGCTCGTCGACGGCCCGGTCGGTGAGCGCCGCGTAGATGGTCAGCAGGTTGCTGACGCCCGGCTTGTTCACCTCGTCGAAGATGATGTCCCGGCCGGTGTCGGTGACCGCCGACTTGATCTTCTTGGCCGAACGGGCCGGGTCCTCCAGCAGCTCGATGATGCCGTTCGGCGTGGAGGCCGACTTGGACATCTTGATCGCCGGGTCCTGCAGGTCGTAGATCTTCGCGGTGTCCTTCACGATGTGCGGTGACGGCATGTTGAAGGTCTTGCCGAACCGGGTGTTGAAGCGCTGCGCCAGGTCGCGGGTCAGCTCCAGGTGCTGCCGCTGGTCCTCCCCGACCGGGACCTGGTCGGCCTGGTAGAGCAGGATGTCGGCGGCCTGCAGGATCGGGTAGGAGAACAGCCCGACGGTGGTGCTGTCCTGCCCGGCCTTGGCCGACTTGTCCTTGAACTGCACCATCCGGCCGGCCTCGCCGAACCCGGTGATGCAGCTGAGCACCCAGCCGAGCTGGGCGTGCTCGGGTACGTGAGACTGCACGAAGAGGGTGCAGCGCTCCGGGTCGAGGCCGGCGGCCAGCAGCTGGGCGGCGGAAATCCGGCTCCGCTTGCGCAGAACTGCCGGATCATGACCCATGGTGATCGCGTGCAGGTCGACCACGCAGTAGAACGCGTCGTGCGTGTCCTGCATCGACACCCAGTTGCGCACAGCGCCCAGGTAGTTGCCGAGGTGGAAGGAGTCGGCGGTCGGCTGGATGCCGGAGAGCACACGCGGGCGGCGGGCAACGTCGGACATGGGCGCCATTGTGTCAGCCCCGGTCCCGGTACCGCGAATCCCCTCCCGGCTTCGGCAATGTTCGAACCTGTTGACCTTTGATCGTTTGTGGGGAATTCTAGGATCGTCTGGACCAGAGAGAGGGCCTGAGCCGTGAAATTGCTCGTCACCGGCGGCGCCGGATATGTCGGCAGCGTGACCAGCAGGCTACTGCTGGACGCGGGCCACGAAGTGACCGTGCTGGACAACCTGCGCACCGGGTTCCGGGAGGCGATCGCCCCGGACGCCACCTTCGTCGAAGCGGACATCGCCGACGCCGCGCGGGTGCTCACCCCGGAGGCCGGGTTCGACGCCGTCCTGCACTTCGCCGGGCTGATCGCGGCCGGTGAGTCGATGGCCAGGCCGGAGCTCTACTGGCACGAGAACGTGGTGAAGTCACTCGCCCTGCTGGACGCGATCCGCGCCGCGAAGGTGCCCCGGGTGATCTTCTCGTCCACCGCCGCGGTCTACGGCAACCCGGTCGAGCTGCCCATCACGGAGGCTTCGATCAAGGCCCCGACCAGCACGTACGGGTCCACGAAGCTGACCTTCGACCTGGCCCTGACCTCGGAGACGTTCGCACACGGGCTGGCCGCGGTGTCGCTGCGCTACTTCAACGTGGCCGGCGCCTACATCACCGGCGACCATGAGATCGGTGAGCGGCACGACCCGGAGACGCACCTCATCCCGATCACCCTCCAGGTGGCCGCCGGCAAGCGGGAGAAGCTGCAGCTGTTCGGCGACGACTACCCGACCGCCGACGGCACCTGCGTGCGCGACTACATCCACGTGGCCGACCTGGCCCGGGCCCACCTGCTGGCGCTGGACGCCGCGGTCCCCGGCGAGCACCGGATCTACAACCTGGGCAACGGCAACGGCTTCTCCAACAAGGAGGTGGTCGAGGCGGCCCGCGCGGTGACCGGCGCGGAGATCCCGGCCGAGATCGCCCCGCGGCGCGACGGCGACCCGGCCACCCTGGTCGCCTCGTCCGCCCGCGCCCGCGAGGACCTGGGCTGGATCCCGGAGAAGAACACCCTCCAGGACATGATCGGCGACGCCTGGACCTTCTACCGAAAGCATGTGGCATGAGCATCCCCGAAGCCGCTGTCGCGGCGTTCACCGAGGCGTACGGCACCGAGCCGGCCGGACTGTGGGCCGCCCCCGGGCGGGTCAACCTGATCGGCGAGCACACCGACTACAACGACGGGTTCGTGCTGCCCTTCGCCCTGCCGCAGCGCACCGTCGCGGCCGCCGGGCCATCCCCGGACGGGACCTGGTCGGTCTGTTCGACACTGGCGCCCGAACCGGTCACGTTCGGTGTCACCGAGCCGGGTGAGGTGACCGGCTGGGGGGCGTACGTCGCCGGGGTGGTCTGGGCCCTTCAGGACGCCGGCTTCGAGGTTCCGCCGGCCCGCATCGCCCTCGCCTCGGACGTCCCGCTCGGCTCCGGTCTGTCCTCCTCGGCCGCCCTGGAGTCGGCGGTGCTCACCGCGCTGATCGACCTCGGCGGCCTGGACGTGCCGCTGGAGCGCCGGCCGGCCATCGCGCAGCGCGCCGAGAACGTCTACGTCGGAGCGCCCACCGGGATCCTCGACCAGTCCGCCTCGATCCGCTGTCAGGAGGGCCAGGCGCTGTTCCTGGACTGCCGCAGCTACCAGATCGAGCAGATCCCGTTCGACCTGGCCGGTCAGGGCCTGGCCATCCTGGTGATCAACAGCAACGCGCCGCACCAGCACGTGGACGGCGAGTACGGCGCCCGCCGCAAGAGCTGCGAGGCGGCCGCCGAGGCGCTCGGGGTGAAGGCGCTGCGCGACGTCGCGGTCGCCGACCTGGACCGCGCCATGGACCGGCTCGGTGACGAGGTGCTGCAGCGCCGGGCCCGGCACATCATCACCGAGAACCAGCGGGTCCTGGACACCGTCGAGCTGCTGCGGGCCGGCCGGGTGCGCGACATCGGCCCGCTGCTGACCGCCTCGCACGCCTCGATGCGCGACGACTTCGAGATCACCGTGGATCAGGTGGACACCGCGGTGGAGGCCGCGCTGGCCGCCGGGGCGTACGGCGCCCGGATGACCGGCGGCGGGTTCGGCGGCTGCGTGCTGGCGCTGATCGACGCCGACCGGGCCGACGCGACCGCGACCGCTGTCGCCGACGCGTACGCGAAGAAGAATTTCACCGCCCCCACCAGCTGGGTGGCGACCGCCGGTCCCGGAGCCGGGCGGCTCTGAGGCTCGAAACGGCCACCTCAATCGCGGGGTGGCCGTCAGCCTTTCACCTGATCACCCGCACGAGCGAGACGGCGGGCTCACCGGTCGGGCGGCGGATATCGTGTGCCCATGGGGGTCAGCCCACCGTATCTTCACGATGACACCGAGCGAGGTGTCAGCGTTCACATCGACGCCGCCGACGACGCCGCGGTCTCTCTTCTCACCGTCCGCGGGCCGTGGGACGAGCAGTTGCGTCTCAGTGTGGCCACCACGTTGCGCCGCTGCTTCACCGAGCATCCGGACGGCCTCATCGTGGACCTGTCCGGGCTGCTCGACCCGCACAGCGAGAGCACTCCCACCTGGATGACCGCCCGGCAGTTCGCGGCCGGGCTGGAGCCACCGGTGCATCTGGCCATCTGTGTCCCGCCCGGCATGCCGCTGGCCGACCGGATGCAGCGGCTGTGCGCCGGGCGGCATCTGCCGGTCTACGCGAAGGTCCGGCAGGCCCGGGTGGCGCTGGCCGGCCGGATCCCCGGCGACGAGCGGCTGAGCGCGATCCTGCGGCCGGAGACCGAGGCCCCCTGCACGGCGCGGAACCTGGTCAGCGACGCGTGCCTGTCCTGG
Organism: Actinoplanes sp. G11-F43; assembly: GCF_050589265.1. Classification (NCBI taxonomy): domain Bacteria; kingdom Bacillati; phylum Actinomycetota; class Actinomycetes; order Micromonosporales; family Micromonosporaceae; genus Actinoplanes; species Actinoplanes sp. G11-F43. The sequence continues at coordinate 223,173 of NZ_JBNZCE010000005.1, read as the reverse complement.
GGGATGGCCGGCCTGCTGCACCGCAGCCGGCTGGTGGTCTCCGAGCTGGTGACCAACGCGGTCGAGCACGCCGGCACCGAGATCCGGGTGGTGGTGAGCCGGCGCGGATCCGGCCTGCACCTGTCGGTGGCCGACGGCAACCCGCGGCTGCCCCGGGTGATGCGGCCGTCCCGCCCACGCCCGGACCTGCCGCTCGACGAGCGGGGCCGCGGGCTGCGGACGGTTCAGGAGGCGGCCACCCTGTGGGGCGCCGTGCCGGCCGAGACCGGCAAGGTCGTCTGGGCGACGATCAGGCCCTGAGGCCGGTGTGGCGATCCGCGGCTCGATTCGAGCCGCGGATCGGCACAGGAAGCCTCAGCGGGCCTCGATGATCATGCCGGCGCCGACCGTACGGTTGGTGCTCTCGTCGATCAGGATGAACCCGCCGGTGGTCCGGTTCCGCCGGTACTCGTCGGCCAGCAGCGGCACCGTGGTGCGCAGCTTGACCCGGCCGATCTCGTTCAGCTTCAGCTCGCCGGCGGCCTCGTCCCGGTGCAGCGTGTTCACGTCGAGCCGGTACTGCAGGCCACGCACCACGGTCCGGGCGGTCCGGGTGGTGTGCTTGATCGTGTACTTGCCGCCGATCCGCAGCGGGGCCGTCTCGTCCATCCAGCAGATCATCGCCTCGATGTCCTGGGCGACGGCCGGCGCGTTGTTCGGCCGGCAGATCAGGTCACCGCGGGAGATGTCGATCTCGTCCTGGAGCCGGACCGTCACCGACATCGGCGGGAACGCCTCGTCGACCGGGCCGTCGGCGGTCTCGATCGACGCGATCGTGCTGGTCATGCCGGAGGGCAGCACCATCACGTCGTCGCCGGGCTTGAGGATGCCGGAGGCCACCTGACCGGCGTAACCCCGGTAGTCGGTGACCGTGGTGGACTGGGGGCGGATGACGTACTGCACGGGGAAGCGCACGTCGACCAGGTTGCGGTCGCTGGCGATGTGCACGTGCTCCAGGTGGTGGAGCAGGGACGGGCCCTCGTACCACGGGGTGTTCTCCGAACGGCTGGCGATGTTGTCGCCGTTCAGCGCGGAGATCGGGATGATGGTCAGGTCCGGCGCGTCGAGCTTGGCCGCGAACGAGGTGAACTCGTCGGCGATCCTCTCGAACACCTCCTGGTCCCAGTCCACCAGGTCCATCTTGTTCACGCACAGGACCAGGTGCGGCACCCGCAGCAGGCTGGTCAGGAAGGCGTGCCGGCGGGACTGCTCGACCAGGCCCTTGCGGGCGTCGACCAGGATCAGCGCCAGGTCCGCGGTGGACGCGCCGGTCACCATGTTCCGGGTGTACTGGATGTGCCCGGGGGTGTCGGCGATGATGAACTTGCGCCGCGGCGTGGCGAAGTAGCGGTACGCCACGTCGATGGTGATGCCCTGCTCCCGCTCGGCCCGCAGGCCGTCGGTCAGCAGCGCGAGGTTGGTGTACTCGTCGCCACGGGAGGCGCTGGCCGTCTCGACGGCTTCGAGCTGGTCCTCGAAGATCGTCTTGGTGTCGTACAACAGCCGGCCGATCAGCGTGGACTTGCCGTCGTCGACGCTTCCGGCGGTGGCGAACCGCAGCAGGTCCATGCCACGAGCGGTGTCGGGCTCGAGAACTGCCTGGCTCATCAGAAGTAACCCTCTCGCTTGCGGTCTTCCATCGCGGCCTCGCTGACCCTGTCGTCACCACGGGTCGCGCCACGCTCGGTGATCCGGGTCGCGGCGACCTCGTCGATCACCTTCTCCACGGTGTCCGCCTCGGAGAGCACGGCCGCCGTCTGCGACGCGTCGCCGACGGTGCGGTACCGCACCCGGCGGACCTCGGAGGTCTCGCCGTCCCGCAGCCGGATGAACTCGTTGACCGCGTAGAACATCCCGTTGCGCTCGACGACCTCACGGTCGTGGGCGTAGTAGATGCTCGGCAGCGGGATGTTCTCCTTGGCGATGTAGTGCCAGACGTCCAGCTCGGTCCAGTTGGAGAGCGGGAACACCCGGATCGACTCGCCGCGGTGGTGCCGGCCGTTGTAGAGCGACCACAGCTCGGGACGCTGGTTCTTCGGGTCCCACTGGCCGAACTCGTCGCGGAAGCTGAACATCCGCTCCTTGGCGCGGGCCTTCTCCTCGTCCCGGCGGGCGCCGCCGAACAGGGCGTCGAACCGGTACTTCTCCACGGCGGCGAGCAGCACCGGGGTCTGGATCCGGTTGCGGGTGCCGTCCGGCAGCTCGCGGACCAGGCCGGTGTCGATCGCCTCCTGAACGCTGGCGACCACCAGGTTCAGGCCGAGGGTGGCGACCCGGGTGTCGCGGTACTCCAGCACCTCGGGGAAGTTGTGGCCGGTGTCGACGTGCATGACCGGGAACGGGATGCGCGCCGGCGCGAACGCCTTCTCCGCGAGGCGCAGCATCACGATCGAGTCCTTGCCGCCGGAGAAGAGCAGCACGGGGCGCTCGAACTCGGCCATCACCTCCCGCATCACGAAGATGCTCTCCGCCTCGAGGGCATCCAGATGCGATACGCGATAGGGCTTCGTCTGGCTCATGGGTTCTCTCCCCAGGACCTTTCTCCGGTGTGTCGGCCGGGCAGGGCAGACGTCATTGTGGCGGAAGATGCCTCTGCAACGCAGCAAGCAACCGAGGAGCGAGATCTTTACGACAGACCACCAGGTCCGGCAGCTTCGGATCGGCCTGGTTGTACGCCAGTGGCGTGCCGTCGATCCGGCTCGCGTGCAGGCCGGTGGCCAGCGCCACGGCGACCGGTGCCGCGGAGTCCCACTCGAACTGGCCGCCCGCGTGCACGTAGGCGTCCGCCTCGCCGTTGATCACCGCGGCGATCTTCACCCCGGCCGAGCCCATCGGGACCAGTTCGGCGCCGATCTCCTCGGCCAGCGCGGTGACGAAGGCCGGCGGGCGGGTCCGGCTCGCCGCGATCCGGATCGCCCCGCCGGTGGCCGACTCCAGCGGCATCGGCGGGTAGGCCGGCGCGTGATCGGTGGCCAGCGTGCAGTGCCGGGCCGGCATGGCCACCGCGCCCGCGGTCAGCCGGGCCGGCGCCGACGAGTCGGCGGTCCAGAGCGCCACGTGCACGGCCCAGTCGTCCCGGCCCTCCTCGGAGAACTCGCGGGTGCCGTCCAGCGGGTCGACGATCCAGACCCGGCTGGCGTCCAGCCGGTCCGGGCGGCTGCCGCCCTCGGCCCGGGTCTCCTCGGTCCACGCCACCCGGGACTGCTCGTCCTCCTCGGAGAGCACCGCGTCGGCCGGCCGCCACCGGGCCAGCTCGGCGCGCAGCAGCTCGTGCGCGGCCTGGTCGCCGGCCGCCTTGAGCGCCTTGCCGTCGGAGTGGCCGGTCTCGGCGCGGACCTGAAGAAGGATCTGCCCGGCGCGGTCGGCGAGCCAGCGGGCGAAGGCGGAGTCGTTGACCGGCGGGGTGCCGCCCACCAGCTGATCCGGGCCGAGAAGGCCCGGTGCCCCCGCCATGCGTGCCGACGGCTTCGTCTGCTCGCTCATCGTCTCGCTCCTTCGTTCGTCCTCTAGTACGCCCCCGACGACCGCACCACCGCGGTCAGCGTCCTGAGCAGGATCACCAGATCCAGGCTCAGCGACCAGTTCTCCACATAGCGCAGGTCGAGCCGGACCGCCTCCTCCCAGGAGAGGTCCGACCGCCCCGACACCTGCCAGAGACCGGTCATCCCCGGCTTGACGGCCAGCCGGCGCCGCACGTCGTCGGCGTAGGCGGCCACCTCGGTCGGCAACGGCGGCCTGGGACCGACCAGCGACATCCGCCCCGAGAGGACGTTGAGCAGCTGCGGCAGCTCGTCCAGGGAGAGCCGGCGCAACCAGCGCCCGACCGGGGTGACACGCGGGTCGTCGCGGATTTTGAAGAGCACACCGTCGTGCTCGTTGAGGTGCCTCAGCTCGGACAACCGGGCCTCGGCGTCGACGTACATACTGCGGAACTTGAAGATCCGGAACAATCGGCCGTCACGTCCCACGCGTACTTGGCGAAAGAGTACCGGGCCACGTGAGGTGAGGCCCACGCAGAGCGCCACGGTCAAGAGCACCGGGCCGAAAAGGATCAGCAGAAGGAACGCTCCGACCCGATCGACCAGCTCTTTCACCAGACGCGATCCACCGTGCAGCCGGGGATGTTCGACGTGCAGCATCGGGAGGCCGTCGAACGGGCGGATCGTGGTCCGCGCACCGGCCACGTCGACCAGCGCGCTGGCCACCACCAGGTCCACCTCGTCGCGCTCCAGCCGCCAGGCCAGCCGGCGCACCGCCGCGCCGTCCAGCTCCGGGCAGCTCAGCACGACCACGGTGTCGGCGTCGGCCTGCTCCACCGCGGCCGCCACGTCGTCGAAGGTGCCGTACACCGGAAGATCGGTGACCCCTATCCCGTCGGCCTGCGGCGGCAGGCAGGCGCCGACCACCTCCAGACCGTGGTACCGCTCCCGGCGCAGCTGCCGGGCGATCCCGATCACCGACAGCTCGTGGCCGACCACGATCACCCGTCGGAGGTTCTCGCCCCGGGACCGGGCCCGGTGCAGGCGCTTGCGCAGAGCGAACCGCAACACCACGATCGCGGCGATCGCCAGCGGAAAGGCGACCAGGACGTACGACCGGGCGAGGTCCAGATTCAGGGCGTACGACACCACCGCCGCCGTGCCGATCAGCCCGGCCCCGCCGCGCAGCACACGCTGGTACTCGTCCGAGCCGACGAAGAGATAACGGCGTTCGTACGCCCGGCAGGCCACCAGCACCAGCAGCAGCACCACCGGCAGCAACGCCGACCAGATCAGATAGGTGCGGTTCCAGTCGGTGACCGTCTCCCCGAACCGGGTGACGAAGATGCCCGCGCCGGCCACCGTCCCGGCGGTCAGATCGGCGAGGACGAGCGCCCGCACGTAGCGGCGCTCCCAGTCCTGCCGGCGCGACATCGCCGCGTGCCGGCCCCGGGCGCGGATGAACGGCCGGGTCGCCGGGCGGGCCGCCGACGACCGGTTCCGGGCCGGCGAGAACCGGTCGGCCGCCTGATTACGGGACGGCTCGCCGAGCACACCGCGCGGCGGGGCGTTCTCGGTGCCCGCGGCCGGGCCCGGGATCCGGCTGTTCCGGCCGCTGTGCCGGACCGCCGGCCGCTGTGGACCCCGGTTGGCGGGCGGATGGTTCGCCGTGCCGAACCCGGGTGGCGGCTCGGACCGGTCCGGGTGGACCACCGGCAGGGTCACCGTGGGTTCGGTGAACGCGTCCGCCCGATCCTCGGACACGTCCTGCGACATCCTCGAACCCTCCCGTCACGTCAGCCGACGCACCGGATCCGGGCGTCCGTGTGACCAACGCACGGACGGTGGAGGCGTCACGCCGGGGGACGGATCAGACCCCGTGGTAGCGGTTCTGCGCCCACTCGACGCCCTCCTGGACGATCGCCTCGGTCACGTCGGCCGCCCGGTCGATCAGGAAGTCCAGCTCCTTGCGCTCGGCCGCGGCGAAGTCGGAGAGCACATAGTCCGCCGGCTCCTGACGGCCCGGTGGCCGCCCGATCCCGAACCGCACCCGGGCGTACTCCTTACTGGCCAACGACTTCGACATGGACCGGAGTCCGTTGTGGCCGCCCTCACCGCCGCCTCGTTTGGCACGGACCTGCCCGAACGGCACATCCAGCTCATCATGCACGGCGATCACCTGAGCCACCGGCACTTTGAAGAACTGCGCCAGCGCCACCACCGGCGCCCCGGACAGGTTCATGTAGGTCAGCGGCTTCAACAGGATCAGCTTCGGGCCGCCGAACCCTAGCCGGCCCTCGGCCACCTCGGTCTGCGCCCGCTTGGCCCGGCCGAACTTCCCGCCGGTCCGGGAGGCCAGCAGGTCGGCCACCATGAAGCCCACGTTGTGCCGGTTGCCGGCGTACTCCTTGCCCGGGTTGCCCAGGCCGACGACCAGCCAGGGCGCCTCGTCGCTCACCTTTTCGCCTCCACATACACATCAGGGAAAGTGCCGGACGGCACTTTCCCTGATACCTGGCTTACCGCTGCTGCGCGACTGAAATTACTCCGCGCTGTCGCCCTCGGTGGCCTCGCCCTCGGCCGGGGCCTCCTCGTTCGACTGCGCGGCGTTGATGACCGCGAGCACCGTCTCGGCGTCCACCGCGAGCTCGACGCCCTTCGGCAGCTTCACGTCGCCGGCGGTGATGTGCGAGCCGGCCTCGAGACCGTCGATCGACACCTCCAGCTCGGACGGGAGGTGCAGCGCCTCGGCGACCACGGCGACCGTGTTCGACTCGTGCACGATCAGGGTGTTCTTGGCGGCCTCACCGGTCAGGGTGACCGGGATCTCGACCTGGACCTTCTCGCCGCGCTTCACGATCAGCAGGTCCACGTGCTCGAACGTGTCCTTGATCGGGTCGCGCTGGATCGCCTTCGGCAGCGCCAGGGTGGCGGCGTCGTTGCCGGCGATGTCGATCGTGAAGATCTGGTTGATGCCACCCTTGCGGATGGCGGCGGCGAACTCACGGGCCGGGAGGGCGACGTGCTGCGGCTTCTCGCCGTGGCCGTACAGCACGGCAGGCACAAGGCCGGCCCGGCGCGTGCGGCGAGCACCACCCTTGCCGAACTCGGTGCGGGGCTCGGCGCTGATCTTTACCTCGGACACGGGGAAACTCCTGAAACTCTTCGATGCGGGCTGCGGCGTAAGTCTGCGGCTGCGGTATCCGGCAGTGCTGCGGTGGTGACCTTCGACGGCGCTCGGCCTTCGACGGCGGCGGTGAATCTAGGCGCTGCCGGGCAAGGGGGCGCGCTGGGCACAGGCCCGGAGCACCGCGTCGATGACGGCGCCTCGAGCGGGCTGCGAACCTCAACAGCCCACGAAGCACCCTCGCCGTGGCAACCGCACTAGCTTACCTGCCACGATCGTGCATCGGTCAGCGGGTCCGCCCGGGTGGCGACGCCTGCGAAAAAAGCACCCCACTGATGCAAGTTGCACCAGTGGGGCGGGTGATGCGGTTAGCTCAGGCCACCGAACAGGGTGGTCACCGAACCGTCGTCGAACACCTCACGGATCGCCCGGGCCAGCAGCGGGGCGATGGACAGCACAGTGATCTTGTCGAGGTGCTTGTCCGGCGAGAGCGGCAGGGTGTTGGTCACCACCAGCTCGCTGATCCGGCTGTTCTTCAGCCTTTCGGTGGCCGGGTCGGAGAGCAGCGCGTGGGTGGACGCCACGATCACGTCCGCGGCGCCCTCCTCGAACAGGATGTCCGCGGCCTTGGCGATCGTGCCACCGGTGTCGATCATGTCGTCGACGATCAGGCAGACCCGGCCCTCGACCTCGCCGACCACCCGGTTCGCCACCACCTGGTTCGGCTTCAGCGGGTCACGGGTCTTGTGGATGAAGGCCAGCGGGCAGCCGCCCAGCCGGTCGGTCCAGCGCTCCGCCACCCGGACCCGGCCCGAGTCGGGGGCCACCACGGTCATCGGACGGCCGGCATATTTCCGCTGCACGTAGTCGGCCAGGATGTCCATCGCGAACAGGTGATCCACCGGGCCGTCGAAGAAGCCCTGGATCTGCGCGGTGTGCAGGTCGACGGTGAGGATGCGGTTGGCGCCCGCGGTCTTCAGCAGGTCGGCCACCAGGCGCGCGGAGATCGGCTCCCGGCCGCGGTGCTTCTTGTCCTGCCGCGAATACGGGTAGAACGGCAGCACCACGGTGATCCGCTTGGCCGACCCCCGCTTCAGCGCGTCGATCATGATCAGGGTCTCCATGACCCACCGGTTCACCCCCTCGGTGATGGACTGGACGACGAACGCGTCCGAGCCCCGCACCGAGTCCTTGAACCGGACGAATATCTCCCCGTTGGCGAACTCATAGGAATCCGACGGCGTCGGCGCCACGCCGAGCACCTGGCCGATCTCCTCAGCCAGCTCGGGAAAGCCCCGGCCGGAGAAAAGCATCAGACTCTTACGGTTCTCCGCGACGATGCTGCCCATCGGCTCGCTGCTCCCGTTGATCAGAGGGTGGGTTCGCAGTGAAGTATCCCTTGCGGGAACGTAACCGCCACGTTTCGAGGGCCCTGGGTGGCATGCCTCACCCCCGCTGGATCAGTCCTGCTCAGGGGTGATATTTGCAGCCTTCGCGGCGGCTTCGGCGGAGGCCGTGCCAGCGCGTTTACGCTCGACCCAGCCCTCGATGTTGCGCTGCTGGGCACGGGTCACACCGAGCTCACCGGCCCCGACGTTCTTCTGGACGGCGCTGCCGGCCGCGACGTACGCCCCGGGGCCGATCTCGACCGGCGCGATCAGCACCGAGTCCGAGCCGACGAAGGCCGCCTCGCCCACCGTCGTGTGATGCTTGTTCACCCCGTCATAGTTGGCGAAGATCGTGCCGGCGCCGATGTTGGCCTTCGCCCCGATCGTGGCGTCACCCACATAGGTCAGATGCGGCACCTTGGCGCCGTCACCCAGCTCGGCGTTCTTCGCTTCGACGAAGCCACCGATCTTCGCCTTGCGGCCCAGCCTGGTGCCGGGGCGCAGGTAGGAGAACGGGCCGACGGTCGCCGACGGCCCCACCAGTGCCCCGATCGAGTGGGTCCGCAACACGGTGGCACCCGCGCCGACGGTGGTGTCGATCAGGGTGGTGTCCGGCCCGATCACCGCACCCGTCGCCACCGAGCTGGTGCCCAGGATCTGCGAGTTCTGGTCGACCACCGCGTCCGGCTCCAGCGTGGCGGTCACGTCGATCCAGGTGGTCGCCGGGTCGAGCAGCAGCACACCGGACCGCATCCAGCCCTCGTTCACCCGATCGCGCATCAGCACCCGCAGCGCGGCCAGCTCGGCCCGGTCGTTGCAGCCCAGCGTCTCGTGCGCGAACTCGGCCACCTCGATCGCCACCGGGTGCCCCTGAGCGGCCAGGATCGCGAAGACGTCGGTCAGGTACTCCTCGCCCTGCGCGTTGTCGGTGGACAGCTTGCCCAGCGCCTCGCGCAGCAGCACCGCGTCGAACGCGTAGATCCCCGAGTTGATCTCACGGATCCGGCGCTCGGCGTCGCTGGCGTCCTTGGCCTCGACGATCCGCTCCAGGTTGCCGTCGGCGCCCCGGACGATCCGGCCCAGCCCGCCCGGCGCCGCCACCTCGGCGCTCAGCACGGTGGCCGCGGCGCCCGCCTTCTCGTGCGTGGCGAGCAGCGCCTCCACCGTCTCCGGGCGCAGCAGCGGCACGTCACCGCTGAGCACCACCACGGTGCCGGTCAGATCGGGGGCGGCGTCCAGCGCGATGCGCACCGCGTGGCCGGTCCCGTTCTGCTCGGCCTGCAGCACCGGGGTGGCCTCCGGCGCGACCTCGGCCAGGAACGCGCCGACCTGGTCGGCCTTGTGCCCGACGACGACCACCGTGCGGTCGGTGTGGATCTCCGAAGCGACGTGCAGCACGTGCCCGAGCAGGGTGCGCCCGAGCAGCGGCTGGAGCACCTTGGGGGTCGCGGAACGCATCCGCTTGCCCTCACCGGCGGCGAGGACGACGACAGTACGACTGGGGGCCTGGCTCACGCGAAATCTCCATCGATCGCATCGGCGTAGTGCGTGGGTGGTGTCATCCCACCCGCAGCCATCGGGGCTCACCACAGAAATTGCTCGGCCGCCAGGACTCGAACCCGGAACATCTGGACCAAAACCAGAGGTGTTGCCAATTACACCACGGCCGAAAGCTGCTGGGGACAGACTAGCGTCCCTCCTCCCGATCGCGATAAGCGGTTATGTCGGTCGGATGACGACCGCCCCCGATGGCAGGATGACCGGGTGACGGAGCAGGGCGACAGCAGTGGCAGGCAGCAGCGGACGACGGCGCCACGGGTCCGGATGCCGGCCGCCCAGCGCCGCGAGCAGCTGATCACGGTCGGCCGTCAGCTGTTCGCCGAGCGGGGTTTCGACGCCACCAGCGTCGAGGAGGTGGCGGCCCGGGCGAAGGTGTCCAAGCCGGTGGTCTACGAGCACTTCGGCGGTAAGGAGGGTCTCTACGCCGTGGTCGTCGACCGTGAGGTGCGGGCCCTGCTGGACCGGATAACGACGGCGCTCACCGCGGGACATCCCCGGGAGCTGCTGGAGCAGGCGACGCTGGCGCTGCTGGACTACATCGACGAGGAGCCGCACGGCTTCCAGGTCCTGACCCGCAACTCGCCGCTGCTGTCGGCGTCGGGCAGTTTCTCCAGCGTGATGAACGATGTGGCGCATCAGGCCGAGCACATCCTCGGCGCCGAGTTCAAGAGCCGCGGGCTGGACCCGAAGTTCGCCGAGCTCTACTCACAGGCGCTGGTCGGGATGGTGGCGCTGGTCGGGCAGTGGTGGCGCGAGTCGCGCAAGCCCAAGAAGGAGATGGTCGCCGCCCAGCTGGTCAACCTGGCGTGGAACGGTCTGTCGCATCTCGAACCGAAACCGGGACTGCAGACCCGCCGGGTCCGGTGAGTGGACCCGGCGGGCGGCGAAGACCTCAGGCGGTCCGGCCCTCGCGCACCTGACGGGGCGCGCCCGCCTTCGACTGCGGGGCGGACTTGCTGTACAGGCTGACCGTGATCAGCAGCAGGCCGACCAGGTAGGTGACGATCACCGTCGACATGGTGTGACCGAAGAAGTTCACCTCGTCGGTACGCAGCACGCACAGCGAGTAGGAGCCCAGCACCAGCAGGCCCCAGCCCAGGTACTGGTCGATGAGGACGTCGATGTTCTTGCCGACCGCGGTGCCGAGCAGCACCAGGCCGCCGATCGCCAGCACGACGATCGACCACAGCAGGTTGCTGCCCTGGCCGAGCGCCCGGGCACCGGGGCCGGTGAACGTCTCACCGGACGTCGAGATGAACCCGATGATCCCGAACGCCACCAGGTACGCACCGGTGATGAAGCCGACGATCCGGTAGATCGGCCGAAGCGGGTGATTGACCGGGGTGTGCGCCATGGTTCCGTCTCCAAGGTCAGGTGTCTGCACGCTGATTCTCGCGTATCCCCGACAAGCGGCGCAGGCACACCCCCCGGATCAGCTTTCGGACACCTGCTCGGCGAGCAGCAGCCAGGACTCCTCGACCTCGGCGATCTCCTGCTTGACCGCCTTGAGCTGACCCTCCAGCTCGACCAGTTTGTCGTAATCGCTGCCGTGCGTCGCCAAGCTCTCGTTGATCTTGGCTTCCTTCTCGGTCAGCTTGCTCATCTGCCGTTCCAGCTTCGCCAGGTCCTTCTTCGCCTGGCGCAGCTCACCGGAGGACAGACCGGTCGCGGCCGGCGCCGCTTGCGGAGACGACCCCCGATTGGGTACGGCCGGGGCGCCGGGTGCCGCGACACGCTCCAGATACTCGTCGATGCCACCGGGCAGGTGCACCATCCGGCTGTCGCCGAACATGCCGAAGACCTTGTCGGTGACCCGCTCCACGAGGTAACGGTCGTGGCTGGCCACCACCATCGTGCCCGGCCACGAGTCGAGCAGGTCCTCCAGCGAGGCCAGGGTGTCGGTGTCCAGGTCGTTGGTCGGCTCGTCGAGCAGCAGCACGTTGGGCTCGGTGGCCAGCAGGCGCAGCATCTGCAGCCGGCGCCGCTCACCACCGGACAGGTCGCTGACCGGCGTCCAGATCCGCTTGTCGGTGAAGCCGAACACCTCGGCCAGCTGACCGGCGGACAGCTCCCGGTCGCCGAGCTTGACCCGCTTGGCGACCTCCTCCACCGCCTCCAGCAGGCGCAGGTGGCCGGGCAGCTCCTTCAGCTCCTGGGAGAGGAAGGCGGGCCGCACCGTCGAACCGGTGACCAGGCGGCCGCCGTCCGGGGTGGTGACCCCGGCCAGCAGACGCAGCAGGGTGGTCTTGCCGGCCCCGTTGGCACCCAGGATCGCGATCCGGTCACCCGGGCCGACCTGCCAGGTCAGATCCTGGAAGATCTGCTTCGGGCCGGCCTTCAGATCGATCGACTCCAGGTCGTAGACCTGCTTGCCGAGCCGGGTGGTCGCCAGCCGCTGCAGGCTGACCTGGTCACGGACCGGCGGCACGTCGGCGATCAGCTCGTTGGCCGCGTCGATCCGGAACTTCGGCTTCGACGTCCGGGCCGGCGGGCCCCGGCGCAGCCAGGCGATCTCCTTGCGCAGCAGGTTCTGCCGGCGGGCCTCGATCGAGGCGGCGATCCGCTGACGCTCGGCACGGGCCAGGATCCAGGCGGCGTAACCACCCTCGTAGCTGTGCACCTGCTCGTCCACGACCTCCCAGGTCATGGTGCAGACCGCGTCCAGGAACCAGCGGTCGTGGGTGACCACCAGCAGCGCGCCCCGGCGGGTCAGCAGGTGCTTGGCCAGCCAGTCGACACCGGCCACGTCCAGATGGTTGGTGGGCTCGTCGAGGATCAGCAGATCGCTCTCCCGGACCAGCAGCGCGGCCAGCGCGACCCGGCGGCGCTCGCCACCGGACATCGGGCCGACCGGCGTGTCCAGGCCCAGGTGGCCCATGCCGAGACCGTCGAGGATGGTGCGCACCCCGGCGTCACCGGCCCACTCGTGCTCGGCGCCCATGCCCTCGGCGAGCCAGGCGGTGCCGAGCACCACGTCCCGGACGGTGGCGTCACCCGCCAGGTTCAGCGCCTGGGGCAGCGACGCGACACGCAGGTCACGACGGTGCGTGACCCGGCCGGAATCCGGCTCCTCGGTCTTGGCGAGCATGCGGAGAAGGGTCGATTTGCCTGCGCCGTTGAGACCCACGATGCCGATGCGGGCGTCGTCGTCCAGCCCCAGAGACACGTCGGTGAGCAGCTGACCGGCAGCTCCATAACCCTTGCTGACCCGGTCCAGGTTGATGATGTTTGCCACGATGCCCCTAGATTACCCGCGCGCCCGGCTGCGGCCCGCGGGCGGTGACCGCCGCCCGGCACACCTTCGCCGCGGTCAGGCCGGCCGCCACCTCCTGCGCGTGTGCCGCGTCGGCGGCCAGGAAGACACAGGTCGGTCCGGAGCCGGAGACGATCCCGGTGATCGCGCCCGCCTCGTGTCCCGCTTTGAGCACGTCGGCGAGCTGCGGGCGCAGCGACAGCGCGGCCGGCTGGAGATCGTTGCCGAGCGCCGCGCCGAGCACCTCCGGGTTCCGCTGGCGCAGGGCGGCCATCAGCTGGTCCGGGCCACCCAGCGGGGTGGGCGGCCAGGAGTCGTCCCGCAGCCGGTCCAGCTCGCGGTAGACCGCCGGGGTGGACAGCCCGCCGTCGGCGATCGCCACCACCCAGTGCCAGGTGGTCGGCCGGGCCAGGATCGGGCTGACCGCCTCACCGTGCCCGGTGCCCAGGGCGGTGCCGCCGTGCAGCAGGAACGGGATGTCCGAGCCCAGCTCGGCACCCACCTCGGCCAGGTCCTCCCGGGACATGCCGAGGCCCCAGAGCAGGTCGCAGGCGATCAGGGTGGCCGCCGCGTCGGCGCTGCCACCGGCCAGGCCACCGGCGAGCGGGATGCTCTTGCGCAGGTGCAGGCGGGCGTAGGCGGGCACCCGGGCGCGGGCGGCCAGCGCCCGGGCGGCCCGGATGATCAGGTTCGACTCGTCCAGCTCCAGCTCGCCGGTGCCCTCTCCCTCCATGGTCAGCGTGAGGGTGTCGCCGCGGCGGGCGGTGAGCTCGTCGAAGAGGCTGATCGCGTGATAGACGGTGTTCAGCTCGTGGAAGCCGTCCGGCCGCAGCGGACCCACCCCGAGATGCAGGTTGATCTTCGCTGGGACGCGGACCTTGACCGGGCCACGATGCGGACGGGGCTCGTCGTCGTCCGGCCCCCAGGCCTCCGTCACGGAGCGATGTCCCGGATCTCGAACGGATCGCCCAACGGTTCGGCTGTCATGAGTCCACTTCCTCGAGCTCTGTGCCGGACGGGGTGAGCTTACCGCCGGGTCCTGACAGTTTCGCCGCCGCCGCGATGGCGGCGAACTCGCCCACGGTCAGGGCCTCGCCCCGGGCCTGCGGGCTGACCCCGGCCGCACGCAGCACCGACTCCGCCCGGTCCGGGCCACCGGCCCAGCCGGCCAGCGCCGCCCGCAAGGTCTTGCGCCGCTGGGCGAACGCCGCGTCCACCACCCGGAACACGTCGGCGCGGTCGGCACCGGCGGGTGGTTCGCGCAGCGTGAACGCGACCAGGCCGGAATCCACGTTGGGCACCGGCCAGAACACCGCGGGCGGGACCTTGCCGGCCGGCCTGGCCTCCGCGTACCACGCCAGCTTGACCGAGGGCACGCCGTACACCTTGGAGCCCGGGCCTGCGGTGAGCCGGTCGGCGACCTCCTTCTGCACCATCACCAGGCCACCGCGCAGGGTGGGCAGCTCGGCCAGCAGATGCAGGACCACCGGGACGGCGACGTTGTACGGCAGGTTCGCCACCAGCATCGTCGGCGCCGGATCGAACCGATCGGCGGTCACCCGCATCGCGTCCGCCGGATGCACCGTCAGGTGCGGCGCGGTCACCGTCTCCGGCAGCGCCTTCGCCAGCGTCGGATCGATCTCCACCGCGTGCACGTGCCGCGCCGCCCCGGCCAGGCCCAGAGTCAGCGAGCCCAGGCCCGGACCGACCTCCAGCGCCACGTCGTCGGCCCGTAGCCCGGCCGCGCCGACGATGCGCCGGATGGTGTTCGGGTCGTGCAGGAAGTTCTGGCCGAGCTTCTTGGTCGGCGCGACGCCGAGGCGCGCGGCCAGTTCCCGGATCTCCGCCGGGCCGAGAAGTCCATCTGCCATGACCCGAAGCCTACGGTGGCCCGCGGAGGCCGCTGGACACCGCCGGGTAGGAATTGAGTCATGACGGAGTTGCTGGAGCTGCGAGGGGTGGTGGAGGCTGCCCCGGACGTGGTCGCCGAGGTCCTGCTGGACGTCCGCCCGGGTGGCCGGTCCCCGATCGCGCCGGCCGGCACCGTCGATGGGGCCGGCCCCGCCGACGGTGACGTGTTCACCGTGATCCGGGAGGGCAGCCGGATCACCGTGACCGTCGACCGCACCGCCCGCTCGGTGACCCAACAGGGTGAATGGTGGTACCGCGGGGTGACCACGGTGGAGCCGGATCCGCGCGGCTCTCTGGTGATCCACCGCATCTACAACGTCGCGCCCGGCCACCGCTGGGCGGTGCGGATGGTCTCCCGGGGGCCCTGCACGCCGCGCCGACCACCTTCGCCACCCAGCTGGAGCAGCTCAGCCGGGTCCTCGGCACGGCCGCCTGGGTCGAGGTCTAGGTCAGAGAACGTGTGCCGCG
>NZ_JBNZCE010000005.1:0-207938 GCF_050589265.1 Actinoplanes sp. G11-F43 | reverse complement strand
CCCCCCCCCCCCGCGGCACACGGGCTGGCGGCCCCTCAGGCCCAGCCGCCGAAGACCTCGTCGCCGGTGGCGGAGACGGTGGCACAGAGGGTGTCCAGGTCCGCGCCGGCGGCGGTGGCCAGCGCCCGCATGGTCAGCGGCACCAGGTAGGACGCGTTCGGCCGGCCCCGGTACGGCGTGGGCGTCAGATACGGCGCGTCGGTCTCCACCATCATCTGCCCGGCCGGGGTGATCGCGGCCGCCGCCCGCAGGTTGTGCGCGCTGGCGAAGGTGACCGTGCCCGCGAAACTCAGGTAGTAGCCCCGGCGCACACACTCGGCGGCGAACTCGGCGTCACCGGAGAAGCAGTGCAGCACCACCCGGTCCGGCGCACCCTCCTCGTCGAGCACCCGCAGCACGTCGGCGTGGGCGTCCCGGTCGTGGATGATCAGCGCCTTCGAGTACCGTTTGGCGATCGCGATGTGCGCCCGGAAGCTGTGCTCCTGCGCGGCCCGGCCGTCCTCGCCGGTCCGGAAGGTGTCCAGCCCGGTCTCCCCGATGCCCCGGACCCGGGGCCGGGCGGCCAGCGACTCGATCACCCGCAGCGCCTCGTCCAGGTCGTCGAGCCGGGGCGCCTCGTTCGGGTGCAGGGCCACCGCGGCCAGCACCGCGCCGTTCCGCTCGGCCAGGTCGGCACCCCACCGGGAGGAGTCGACGTCCACTCCGACCTGGACCAGCCGGTCCACGCCACCCTTGGCCGCGGCGGCGATGAGCGCCTCGATCGGGTCGCCGGACCCGTCACCGGGCACCCCGGCCTCCTGAACGGTCAGGTCGAGGTGGGTGTGGCTGTCGAAGACCGGGACGGCGAGCGGTTCGGGCGCCGGCGGGAACTCTCCGGATCGACGGGAGTCCTTCTTCCGGCGCGAATCCGATGGTGAAGACATGTGAGACATTGTGCACGGCGGGTTTCTGCGTAACCGCGCGTTCACCCGCGGTCCACCACGGTCGCTTAGGTTGCGCCGCGTGACCATGACGGGCGAGGACAGTGAGATAGGCGCCGACCCGCTGGAACCACCGCTGACGGCTCCGCTGCGCCGGGACCTGAACTGGCATCAGGTGCAGGCGATGAGCCAGTCGGTGGGCTACCGGGACGATGCGGTGCTGCGCGGGATCCGGGCGACGGCGGCGATCCGCCGCGGCACCCGGATGACCAAGGTGATCTCGCCCGCCCAGGTCGCCGGACATCTCGGCGGCTGGCTGCCGTACGGGTTCTGCCACCGCTCCCGCGACATCGCCCACCTGCGCGAGCCCCGGGACCTGGCACTGTTGCGCACCGACGGGGCGACCGACGGCGAGGTGACGTTCTCGCTGCGCTGGCGGGCGGTGGACCCGCTGGACTACGAGATCCCGGGTGCGCCGGCCCACCCCGGGCTGTCCGCGCTGCCCGGGCACTCCCGGATCGGTGCGATGGTGCTCGGCACCGGGTTCACACCGAGCGCCGACGATCTGATCCCGGAGTACGTGACGGCCGGGTTCGCCGATCTGCCGCTGACCGCGAACGCCCAGATCCTGGCCAATGTGCCGGGTGGTGACGAGGTCATCCTCTACACGTACCAGCCGGAGCAGCACGGCTGGCTGCGGCTGGCCGGCCCGCGCTGGCGTGGCCTGCTCGCCGAGATCCCCGGCGGCAGCCCGGACCGGGAGTACGTCCCGTGCACCGCGGCCGGCACCGCGCGGCTGGTCGGCCGGATCGACGACAACGAGTACGAGGCGGTCGCCGACCCGCCGGGCGAGTTCCGGGTGCGGGCGCTGACCCGGGCCGCCCGCTATCCGGTGCAGACCCTGAGCCGCCGGGCCGAGCAGGCCCGCTGGCGCGGCGCCGCCTGCTGGGTGCTGCAACGGGACGAGACCTGGGCCCGGCTGCGGTTGCTCCGCCCGGACGCCGACACTCTCGCCGCGACCGGCGCCCGGTGCTACGAGCGGGGCATCTACGAGTCGTGGGCACCGGTCGACGAGCTGTCCGACCACCACATCGCCGACATCGCCTACCAGATCTAGAGAAACGGCGATGCCCGCCGGGCCGTCGGGCTCAGCGGGCAGCACACGGGAAGTGCGGGTCAGTTCCGGGTGAGCCAGGCCTTGCGGGTCTTGGTCCGGCCGTTGTCCGCGCCGTCCCAGGTCCACACGTAGGCCAGGACACCCTGGTTCTTGGTGACGCCGGACGGCACCTTGAACGAGTACTTGCCCTTGGAAACCTTCATCACGACCGGGTTCTGGAGGCAGAGCCGCCGCTGACCGGCCGGGCTGTAGTAGCGCTTCCACTGCTTCTTGCCGTTGAGGCAGTAGTCCTTGCCGCTGGCGGTCGTCCGGAGAATGGTGCCGTAGACATACCGGACCCCGGCGCCCTTGTCCGCAACCGTGCCCCTGATCGTGCGCCACGAGCTGGCCTTGTTGGCCGGGGACGGCTTGGTCATGGTCAGCGTCGGCTTCCAGGGGTCCTTCAGCAGGTTCACGGTGCCGACGGTTTGGTTGACGCTGTAGCCCTTGGCGTTGAACCAGGCGATCTTGATAGGCCGCTTGCCGCTCAGTTTGCCCTCGCCGACCTGAACGTATTCACCCTGGGCGGAATCCCACTTGTACCGGTAGAGAATCAGCCCGGTGATCGAGGTGCCGTTCGTGGCCTTGTGGCCCGACGCCCAGCCGTCACTCCAGTCGATCCGGAACCGGGTCGCCCCAGCCGGCACCTTCTTGACGTTGATAGTGAACAGCTGCCCCTGGTAGGCGGTCTTCCTGCTGATCGACACCGTGCCGGTCGCGGTGGTCACCGCAACCGTCTTGGCCGGAGTGACGAAGCGGTTGCCGGCCCGGTCGGTGACCGTGACGGTGACCTTGAAAGAGCCTTTCCGGCCGTACGTCTTCTGCACCGACTTCGTGCTCGGAGCGAGCTTGCTCGTGGTGCCGTCACCCCAGTTCACCACCCGGGTGAGTGTCGCCGGGTCGTCGGTGGGGTCGTTGACGTCCGACAGCGTCTGGGCGAACGTGATCTTCTGGCCGAGCCACACCGACGTGTGGTTCAGCTTGAAGTCGGCCTTGTCCGGGGCGGTGGTGTCCTTCGCCGGGGTCGAACTGACGCTCGGCGACGGCGACGCCGGCTCCTCGTCCTCATCCTCGGTCACCGACGGCGACGGGGAGGCCGAGGACGCGGACACCGACGGGGAGGCCGACGGCGACTCCGACGTGGAGCCGCTGGGCGACGGGCTGGACGACTCGGTCGAGTCGACGCCGGTGCCGGTGCCGGTGCCGGTGCCGGTGTCAGTGTCGGTGCCGGACTCGGTGCTGGCGCTGGCGGGCGTGGTCGGCTCGGCGGAGGCCGGGGCGGCGTAGACCGCGCCACCGGCGACGACCGCGCCGCTGATCAGGGCGACCATGGCCGGCCTGAGGAGGCGTGACTTCAACGGAGACTCCTTATGAGCGATGTGGAGCCACACGAAGAACCAGCGCCGTTACGAACCGGTACCGATGAAACGCCCCCGTTCCCCGTGGCGGAGTGACAGTACCCGGTCCACACACGACCATCAATACCTTTTTGATCACCCGAAGTGTTGTCCGCCACATCGACGACGATGCCCGCCGGCGCAAGTCGCGCCGGCGGGCATCGGGACGGATAACAGCAGGTCAGGACTCGTCGCCTCCGAGCCGGGCCAGCTCCTCCTCGACCACCGACGGGTCCAGCTTGCGGAACACCGGCTTCGGCGCGGCGAGCGGCGTCCCGGCCACCAGCGGCACCGACTCCCAGCGCGCACCCACCGTGTAGTCACCGGTGAGCACCGGGTAACCCGGGCCGCCGTCCAGGTCCTCGACCTCCTCGATCCGCGGCATCGGCGCGTGCACGCCCTCGCCGCCGAGCAGCTCGAACACCTTCTGCGCGGAATGCGGCAGGAACGGGGTCAGCAGCGTGTTCGCGTCACTGACCACCTGGAGCGCCACGTGCAGGATGGTCCCCTGACGCGGCTTGTCCTCCTCGGACTTCAGTTTCCACGGGGCCTGCTCGGACAGATATTTGTTGGCCTCGGCGACCACCCGCATCGCCTCACCGATCGCCGCCTTCTGCCGATGCTTGCCGATCAGCTCACCGACCGTGGCGAAACCGGCCTTGGCCACCGCCAGCACCGCGAGGTCCTCCGGCGTGAACTCGCCCGGCGTGGGGATCACCCCGAAGTTCTTCGCGGCCATCGAGACCGAGCGGTTGACCAGGTTGCCCCAGCCCGCCACCAGCTCGTCGTTGTTGCGCCGGACGAACTCGGCCCAGGTGAAATCGGTGTCGTTGGACTCCGGGCCGGCCGCGGCGATGAAGTAGCGCAGGGCGTCGGCGTCGTAGCGCTCCAGGAAGTCGCGCACGTAGATGACCACCCGGCGGGACGAGGAGAACTTCTTGCCCTCCATCGTCAGGTACTCGCTGGAGACCACCTCGGTCGGCAGGTTGAGCTTGCCGAACTCACCGGGCTGCCCGGCCTTGTCACCCTCGCCCGAGTAGCCGAGCAGCAGCGCCGGCCAGATCACCGAGTGGAAGACGATGTTGTCCTTGCCCATGAAGTAGTAGCCGAGCGCGTCCTTGCCCTGCGCGTCGGCCGACCACCACTGCCGCCAGGCCTCCGGGTCACCGCTGCGGCGGGCCCACTCGATCGAAGCCGACAGGTAACCGATCACCGCGTCGAACCACACATAGATCCGCTTGTCGGCGCGGTCCCGCCAGCCGTCCAGCGGGATCGGCACGCCCCACTCCAGATCCCGGGTGATCGCCCGGGGCTGGAGATCGTCCAGCAGGTTGCGGGAGAACTTCAGCACGTTGGGCCGCCAGTTCTCCCGGCGGTCCAGCCAGCCGCCGATCGCCTCGGCGAACGCCGGCAGGTCCAGGAAGAAGTGCTCGGTCTCGACGAACTGCGGGGTCTCGCCGTTGATCCGGGAGCGCGGGTTGACCAGTTGCTCCGGGTCGAGCTGGTTGCCGCAGTTGTCACACTGGTCGCCACGGGCGCCGTCGTAGCCGCAGATCGGGCAGGTGCCCTCGATGTAGCGGTCCGGCAGGGTGCGGCCGGTGGACGGGGAGATGGCGCCCAGCGTGGTCCGGGCCACGATGTAGCCGTTGCGGTGCAGGCCCTCGAACAGCTCCTGCACCACCGCGTAGTGGTTGCGGGTGGTGGTGCGGGTGAACAGGTCGTAGGAGAGGCCCAGCCCGTGCAGGTCCTCGACGATCACCCGGTTGTACCGGTCGGCGAGCTGACGCGGGGTGACCCCGTCCGCGTCGGCCTGCACCTGGATCGGGGTGCCGTGCTCGTCCGTGCCGGAGACCATGAGCACGTCGTGGCCGGACATCCGCATGAACCGGCTGAAAACGTCGGAGGGCACCCCGAAGCCGGAGACATGACCGATGTGGCGCGGGCCGTTGGCGTAGGGCCAGGCGACCGCGGCGAGAACGCGACTCATGGTGTACCAGCGTAGTGACCGCCCCGACCGGACCGCGAACGGATTGCCGCCCGGTCGAATTGTCCCGACACGCCCGATCAGTGACGTGCTCCCGACGGGTAGCGGGCGTTCAATGACCGAGTGACCGGAAACCTTCCACTACCAGGGGAAACACCGCCAGAGCCGGCGATCGTCACCGGTACGCCGGTGCCCGTCGAGCCCCGCCCGGGGATCACGCCCCTGCCGGAGGTGACCGCCTCGCCGGACGTGGAGGCCCGGCTGGAACGGATGGAGAACTCGCCGTTCTGGCTCACCGAGGAGGAACGCGCCGCCGTCACCGCCCGGATCGCCGAACCGCCACCGCACCGGCGCCGCCGCCCGCCACCACCCCGCAACCCGGTGACCGCGCTCGCCGCGCTGGTCCTGCTCAGCCTGGTGGCGGCCTTCTTCGGCTGGGTCAGCGCGGAACCGTTCTGGCTGGCCGTCGGGCACGGTGACCACGGGTACGCGACCACCGCCCGCTGCCAGGGCGACGGGCTCGCCCAGCGCTGCACCGGGCGGTTCACCACCGCGGACGGCAGCCTCATCGTCTCCCGGGTGACCCTGCTCGGCGTCTCCGGCGACGGACGGCAGCCGGGGGCGATCACCCCGGCCCGGATGGTCGGCCCGGAGAGCGATCAGGCCTACACCGCGCCGGCCGGGACGGTCATGCACCTGCGCTGGGGCCTCGGCTTCCTCCTGGTGCTGATCTGCGGATACGGCATCGCGGTCGCCACCGGCGCCCGCCGGATGCCGTCCCGCCCGGCCCGCCGGGGAGCCACCCTGGCCAGCTTCCTGTGCCCGCTCCTCCTGCTGGGCGGTTTCCTGGCCGCCGCCTACTGACGGTCCCCAACCCGTGTGCCGTCTTGTGGTGCGCTCCGCGCCACAAAACGGCACACGACCAGCAAATCCTGCCCGCGTGCCAACTTGCGGCGCGTTCCGCACCACAACGCGGCACACGAGCCGAGCCACCGCACTCCGTGCCGAACAACGGCGCACCCCGCGCCACAACGCGGCACACGAGCCGAGCCGCCGCACTCCGTGCCGAACAACGGCGCGGAACGCACCACAACGCGGCACGCGGGCTGCGGGGCGGGTGCGGCTTGGGCCGCGCAGGGTGCGGGGTGGCGGTGGGGGGACGCTCACGCCCGGCGGTCGCGGTGCGGTCTGGGCGGGCCGCCGGCCTCGCGGGGACGGGGCGGGACCGTTTTGTCGAGCGTACGAAATCAGGGTTTTTCGTGGACCAGCGTGTAGACCGCGCGTTTGCGCAGACCGTAAGCGTCGGCCACCGCCTGGATCGCGTCCCGCCGGGACTGCCCGCCGGCCTCCCGCTCGGCCACCGCCGCCCGCAGCTCGTCGTCGTCCGGCGCCGCCGGCGGACCGGCCGGCGCACCCGCCACCACCAGGGTGATCTCGCCGCGCGGCGGATCCTCGGCGGCCCCGGCGGCGAGCGCGCCCAGACCGTCCCGGCGGATCTCCTCGTACGTCTTGGTCAGCTCGCGGCAGAGTGCGGCCGGCCGGTCCGCCCCGAAGATCGACGCCAGGTCCTCCAGCGCCCCGGTGATCCGGTGCGGCGCCTCGAAGAAGACCAGGGTGCGCTGTTCGGCGGCGAGTTCACGCAGCCGGGAGCGGCGGTTCGAACCGGACCGCGGCAGGAAGCCCTCGAAGACGAACCGGTCGCTGGGCAGGCCGGACAGTGCCAGTGCGGTGGTCACCGCGCTCGGGCCGGGCGCGGCGGTGACCGGGAAGCCGGCGTCCAGGGCCGCCCGGACCAGGCGGTACCCGGGGTCGGAGACGCTCGGCATGCCACCGTCGGTGACCACCGCGACGACCGCGCCGGAGCGCAGCGCCTCGACCAGCTCCGGGGTGCGCCGCTCGTCGTTGCCCTCGAAATAGGAGACCACCCGGCCGGTGACCGTGACGTCGAGGTCCTTGGCGAGCCGGCTCAGGCGGCGGGTGTCCTCCGCGGCGACGACGTCCGCCGAGGCCAGCACCTCGCGGAGACGGGCCGAGGCGTCGCCGGTGTTGCCCAGCGGCGCGCCCGCCAGCACGACCCGGCCACCGTCTTCTTCTGCATCCGACATCGGAAAAGTCCATCACATGCCAGGACGCGCCGACGGCGGGCACCGGTTCTCAGCGCCAGGTCCTACGATCGCGGGGTGACGACGGCGGCGACAGCTGAGACAGACCTCACCACCGCGGACTCCCCCGCCGGGGCGGAGTCGCCGGGCGTGCGTGCCATCCCCGACATCGTCCGGCGGCGCCTGTCGACGCTGGACCGACGCTTCGACCCGTACTCCTGGCTGGTCACCGTGCTCATCACGGTGGCCGCCGGCATCATGCGGTTCTCCGGTCTCGACAAGCCCAGGGGCTACATCTTCGACGAGGTGTACTACCCGACCGACGCCTGGGACATGCTCCAGCACGGCGTCGAGTGGGACGAGAAGACCAACGGCGCGGCGTACGTGGTGCACCCTCCGCTCGGCAAATGGCTCATCGCGGTGGGCGAGTTCTTCTTCGGCAACAACGAGTTCGGCTGGCGGTTCTCCACCGCGGTGGCCGGAACCCTGATGGTGATGATCCTGATCCGGGTCGCCTATCGGATGTTCCACTCCATCGTGCTGGCCGGGACCGCCGGTCTGCTGATGACCCTGGACGGCTTCCAGCTCGTGCTCTCCCGCACGTCCCTGCTGGACATCTTCCTGGGCCTGTTCATCCTGATGACGTTCGCGGCGATGCTGCTGGACCGGGATCATTACCGGCGTAGCCTCCAGCGGGCCCTGGACCGCGGCTTCGACCCGGACAAGACACCGAACATGCCACGGATCGTGCCGTGGTGGCTGCTGGTCACCGGGATCACCTTCGGGATGGCCTGCGGCGTCAAGTGGAGCGCGCTGTTCTTCGCGCCGTTCTTCGCCGCGCTGGTGATCGTCTGGCGGGTGCAGGCGCGCCGGTCGGCCGGTGTGCACGGCCCGGTGCTGGCCGGCATCATCGGCGACTTCGGCTGGCTGTTCCTCAGCTTCGGCATCGCGATCCTGGTCTACCTGGCCACCTGGACCGGCTGGCTCGTGACCGACGTGGGCTACTTCCGGCACTACCGGGCGGACAACGGGTGGAGTGAGCCCCCGGTGATCGGCTCGCTGCTCAACCTGGCGCATTACCACTCCGAGGCGTTCAACTTCCACACCGGACTGACCCAGAAGCACACCTACCAGTCCTGGCCGTGGCAGTGGCTGCTGCTGGGCCGGCCGGTGGCGTTCTACTGGAGTTCGGCCGGCGGCTGCGGCGCGGCCAGCTGTGCCGCCGAGATCCTGCTTCTGGGGACGCCGATCCTGTGGTGGGCGTTCCTGCCCGCGCTGGGTGTGGTGGCGTGGTTCGGGGTGGCGCGGCGCGACTGGCGGGCCAACGCGATGCTGGTCGGCGTGGTGGCCGGCCTGCTGCCGTGGTTCTACTTCGCGGTCAAGGACGGCCGGACGATGTTCTCCTTCTACACGCTGCCGGCGCTGCCGTTCCTGATCCTGGCGGTGGTCTACGCCCTGGGGGCGATCATGACGCCACCGGCCGGGATGGTGGCTGGGGCGGCGAAATCGGATCGGCAGATCGTCGGGACCGTGGTGGCGGCGACCTTCGTGGTGCTGGTGGCGCTCTGCTTCGCCTACTTCTACCCGGTCTTCGTCGGGACGCTCATGCCTTACGACGACTGGTCGGTGCGCATGTGGCTGGGCGGGCGCTGGATCTAGCGCACTCGAGCCCGGAAATACAGGGCGCGCCCCGATCGCCTGCCACGGGGGAAGCGGGCGATTGGGGCGCGCATCTGAAGCTTAACGAGGTGAGATGGCGTGCACAACGGGTGGCGGGCGCGGATTGTCGTGTCGCTGCCACCATCTCACCGATTCGGACATTAGCCTCTTAATTCTCTTATGTGTTTAATCGATTCGCGAAGAATGCTCGATAAATGAGTCGGGAATGCGACAGTAAATAGTCGGGCATCAAGTCGTAACCTCTTTTGCCCGCACCCCGCACCGCAGCTCAGCGAAATCGCGAATGACCATCGGCGCACCTGTCCCCACCGGGTCAAACACTCCGCTTCGCCATTTCGTCCTATTTCATGTGATCAGTCGGCTGTCACCCTTGTGAGTGATGTGTGCCAAGATCGCAATAAATGTTCCTAAGCTCGCCGCGTGACTTCGCAGGAGCCTTCGCACCACATCGACCCCTACGCCTCGGCCACGGAAGTGATCGCCGTGCCGGAGCCCGCACCGGTGTTCGTGGACTCCACCGGACGGCGCAGCCGGCTACTCCGGCGGATCGCGCTGGCCTTCGGTGTCGTCCTCATCGGATACGCGGGCCTGGTGAGCGTCAGCCTGGCCGGTGGACCGATCAGCTCCAGCGCGGTGCTGCCGCTGCCCGGGCTGGACGACGACGAGGAGGAGGCCCCGGAGCCGCGCGCCGAGTCCACCCCGGCGCCGACCCCGGAACCGAAGACCACCACCAGCCCGGCCACCCGGATGATCGAGTCGGCCAACCGGGGGCCGGAGACCCGGCGGCCCGCCTCGGTCACGCCGGCTCCCCAGGCCTCGGTCTCGCGGTCCAAGTCCCCGGCGCCCAAGCCGTCGCCCTCGACGTCCGTCAGCCCGGTCCCGCCCAAGCCGGTCGAGTCGGGCACCACGAAACCGGTCGAGCCCGACCCCAAGCCGGACGACGTCCCAAGCACACCGGTTGATCCCGTCGAGAACGAGGCGAAGTGAGAGCCCGCCGACGCCGGGTCCTGCCCCAGCCCCGGGTACTCCTCGGCACCCTCTTGGCCGCCTCGTTCGTCGCGGTGCTGATCGTGCAGGCCTACATCAACGCCGAGTTCACCGGGGACCACCTGGAATCCGAGGTCGGCGACCAGGCCGGAGTGCCGAAGTCGATCCTCGAGGGCGGCCCGATCATCAACACCACCGGCGGGCAGGAGAGCACCAGCCGCCTGCCGGCCCGCACCATCGCCCTCACCTTCGACGACGGCCCCGACCCGGAGTGGACCCCGAAGGTGCTGGAGGTGCTGCGCGAGCACGACGCGCACGCCACGTTCTTCGTGGTCGGTTCCCAGGTGGCGCGGCACCCCACACTCGCCAGGGAGGTGGTGGCCGGCGGCAACGAACTCGGCCTGCACACCTTCACACACCCCAACATGCAGCGGCTCGCCCCGTGGCGGCGGGAGCTCGAGCTGTCCCAGACCCAGATGGCGATCGCCAAGGCGACGGGTGTGCGCACCAACCTGGCCCGGTTCCCGTACTCCTCCAAGAACGCCGCGATCGACGAGGTGAACTGGGGGCTGATCAAGGAGGCCGGCGCCCTCGGCTACCTGGTCGTCGTCAACGACACCGACAGCGAGGACTGGCAGCGCCCCGGCGTCGAGAAGATCATCCGGAACGCCACCCCGCCCGGCGACGAGCCGGCCGTCATGCTGTTCCACGACGCCGGCGGTGACCGCGCGCAGACGGTGGCCGCGCTGGACGAGTTCATCCCGCGCATGAAGGACCGCGGCTACCGGTTCACCACCATCACCGAGGGCCTCAACCTGACCATCGCCGAGCAGGCCGCGAAGGACGCCGCGGACCGGCCGGAGAGCGCCGAGGCGATCACCCCGCTGCCGCTCAACCCGGACGCGCCCGCCCACGACGAGTGGCGGGGCACCGCGCTGATCTGGACGGTCAACCTGGCCGACGGCATGGTCACGGTGATCGCCGTGCTGTTCCTGGTGGTGGGGACGCTGACCATCGGCCGTACCCTGCTGCTGCTCGTCCTGGCCACCCGCAACGCCCGGCAGCGGCGCAGCCCGGACTGGAGCTGGGGTCCGCCGGTGACCGAGCCGGTCTCGGTGATCGTGCCCGCCTACAACGAGAAAGAGGGAATCGAGGCCGCGGTACGGTCGCTGGCCTGCGGTGATCACACCCAGATCGAGGTGGTGGTGGTCGACGACGGCTCCACCGACGGCACCGCCGACCTGGTGGACCGGATGAGGCTGCCCAACGTGCGGGTGGTCCGGGTGCCCAACGGCGGCAAGCCGAACGCCCTGAACACCGGGGTCGCGATGGCCCGCCACGAGCTGATCGTGATGGTCGACGGCGACACGATCTTCGAGCCGGACTCGCTGCGCAAGCTGGTCCAGCCGTTCGCCGACCCGTCGGTGGGCGCGGTGGCGGGCAACGTGAAGGTCGGCAACCGGGAGACCACCGTCGCCCTCTGGCAGCACATCGAGTACGTGATCGGCTTCAACCTGGACCGCCGCCTGTACGAGGTGCTGAACTGCATGCCCACCGTGCCGGGTGCGATCGGCGCGTTCCGGCGCGAGGCGCTCACCCAGGTCGGCGGGGTCAGCGACGAGACCCTGGCCGAGGACACCGACGTCACCATGGCGATGTGCCGGGCCGGCTGGCGGGTCGTCTACGTGGAGGACGCGCGGGCCTGGACCGAGGCGCCGACCACGATGGAGCAGCTGTACCGGCAGCGCTACCGATGGAGCTACGGCACCATGCAGGCGATGTGGAAGCACCGGAAGGCGCTGTTCGACTCCGGGCCGTCCGGGCGGTTCGGGCGGTTCGGGCTGCCGTTCCTCGCGCTGTTCGGGCTGGCGCTGCCGATGCTGGCCCCGGTCGTCGACATCATGCTCGTCTACGGGCTGGTCTTCTGGGAGCTCAGCGAGACCGTGGCGGCCTGGCTCGGCATGCTGGCCCTGCAGCTGTTCACCGCGGCGGTGGCGTTCCGGCTCGACCGGGAGTCGTACAAACCGCTGCTGAAACTGCCGCTGCAGCAGTTCGCGTACCGGCAATTGATGTATCTGGTCCTGCTCCAGTCGGCGACCACCGCGCTGACCGGCGGCCGGCTGCGCTGGCACAAGCTCAACCGGGCCGGGCTGGCGCCCCGGTCACCCGAGCCGCCCCCGCCGCCGGGTCCGTCGGTGGCACCGGTCGTCGACACCTGGCCACCGACGTACGAGGAGACGCCGCGTGCCCCCATCGGACGAGCGGTCGCTCCACCGGCCGTACCGTCGCAGGTCAGTCCGCACGACGTACGCGAACGGCTGTGAGACTCCGCCCTCGACCGAACTGCAGCCGGTCGAGGGCGGGCTCGGGTCCGTTCACCCGGTTCTGTCAGGCCACCGCCAGATCCCGGATGATCTCGCCGGGGGCGGCCATCTCCGCGTACGGGAAGACCACGTGCAGGGAGGTGCCGTCGCCGGGACGGTCGGACAGGGCCACCGTGGCGTGGTGGGCGTCCAGGATCCGCTTCGCCACGGCCAGGCCGCGGTCCGGTCCGGGCACGTCCGCCGGATTGGCGATGGCCCCGTAGTAGAGGTGCGGGAACAGGTCGGGGCGCATGCCGTCGGGCAGGTCCATGTCGTCCAGGCGCACCGTCGGCCCGGACTCCATCTCGGTGCCCACCCGGACCCGGCCACCCTCCGGGGTGTACTTCACCGCGGCGAACAGCAGATGGGTCAGCACCTGTTCCAGCCGGACCGGGTCGGCGATGATCGGCAGCGACGGCCCGCCGGCCTGGTTCAGGATCCAGATGTGCTTGCTGGCCGCGATCGGGCGGACCGCCTCGACCGCCCGCTGGGTGACCCGGGTCAGATCGCACTGCCGCATGTGCAGGCTCTCCCCGCCCAGACCGGCGTCGGCCATCGTGGTCAGGTGGTCGATCAGCTCCCGGAACCCGCGCACGTGCGCCGCGGTGGCCCGGGCGACCAGGTCGCCCATCTCGGCGTCGTGGTAGCCGGTGTCACCGAGACGTTCCAGGTACGCCGACATCAGCCGCAGCGACGACCGCAGTTCGCCGCCGACCAGCCCGGCCAGGTCGTCCTTGCGCCGTTCCAGCTCCTGCAGCCGGGCCGTGGTGTTGGCCAGGGCGAACGCGTACCGCCGGAGCTCCAGTTGGGCGGTGACCTGGCGGGCCAGCGCGCGCAGTGCCTGCTGCTGTTCGACGTTCAGCCGGCGGGGCACGAAGTCCACCACGCAGAGGGTGCCGAGCGCGAACCCGTCGGTGGTCAGCAGCGGTGCGCCGGCGTAGAAGCGCACCCCTTGGTCGGCCGTCACCAGCGGATTGTCGGCGAACCGGCGGTCCTCCCGGGCGTCCGGCACCAGCATCAGATCCCGGCCGAGGATGGCGTGGGCGCAGAACGAGATGTCCCGAGACGTCTCCGCCACCTCGGTACCGGTCCGGGCTTTGGCCCACTGCCGGTCCGCGTCGACCAGGCTGACCATCGACACCGGTGTCTCACAGACACCGGCGGCGAGTGTGACGATGTCGTCGAAGTCCTTCTCCGTGGGGCTGTCCAGGATGTCGAGCGAGTACAACGCGGCCAACCGCTCGATCTCGTTGTCGGGCAGTGGTGCTTTCATGGGGCGTCACCTCCGAGACTTGATACAGAGGTACCACCCAAAAGTAGCAATATTCGTTTTTCGCCCGGATCTGCCGGTCTGGGCGGGCGCACCGCTGATCACACGCGGTCACGGCCGTATGCTTCCCGGCCATGAGCACCGAGCAGTTCTCCTGCGGCACGTGCGGGGACACGCACGACGGCCCGCCGCTCAGCTTCGCGGCGCCGGCCCCCGACTTCTGGCGGCCGGAGATGGCCGGCCAGGAGGGCTGCCTGCTGGACGCCGACCTGTGCGTGATCAGCGGAGAGCACTTCTTCGTGCGCGGCCTGATCGAACTGCCGGTGTGGGACACCGGAGACGTGTTCACATACAGCATGTGGGTGTCACTGAGCCGGCCCAACTTCACCCGGGCCGTCGACGTGTGGGAGCAGCCCGGACGCGAGACCGAACCGCCGTACTTCGGATGGCTCTCCAACATCATCGCCGGGTACGAGCCGTCCACGCTCAACCTGCGGACCAACGTGCACACCCGGGCCGTCGGGCAGTTGCCGTACATCGAACTGGAGCCCACCGGCCACCCCCTGGCCGTGGAACAGCTGGCCGGCATCACCCGCGCCCGGGTCGAGGAGATCGCCTCCTTCCACCTGCACCGCTAACCTGCCCCGATGGAACTCCGCAAGATCGATGCCTCGAACCTGGAGGCCGCCCTGGCCGTCACCGTCCGCCCCGACCAGGCGGATCTGGTGGAGCCGGTGGTCAAATCCCTGGCCGAGGCGTACGTGCATGCCGAGTACGCGTGGCCCCGCCTGATCGTCGACGGTGACCAGCCGGTCGGCTTCGTGATGGCCCACATCGCCATCCCGTGGTTCGAAGTGCCCGGCCAGGACCTGCGCTCCGGCCTGTGGCGCCTGAACATCGACGCCGCCCATCAGGGCAAGGGGTACGGCACGTTCGCCGTCGAAGCGGTCTGCGCCGAGCTGCGTGCCCGGGGCGAGACGCGCGCGTACGTCACGTGGGAGCCCCGGGAGGGCGGCCCGGCCCCGTTCTACCTGAACCTGGGCTTCCGCCCGAACGGCGAACTGGCCGAGAACCAGGTGGTAGCGGTCCGCGACCTGACCCGCTGATTCTTTCGGTTACCCGGGTCTACGGCCGGTGCTGGCGGAAGGTGTGGCGGTAGTCGCGTGGGGGCACACCGCGGCGCTGGACGAACCGGTCGCGGAGGGCGGCGGCGCTGGTGTAGCCGACACGGTGGGCGATGTGCTCGACGGACAGGTCGGTGGTTTCGAGCAGTTCCTCGGCCAGGTGCAGGCGCTGAGTGGTCAGCCAGGCATGCGGTGACGTCCCGGTCACCTGCCGGAACCGGCGCAGGAACGTACGGCGGCTGGTCATCGCCTGGGCGGCCAGCTGATCCACCGAAGGGCGGCGGCGCAGGTTCTCCCGGGCCCAGGCGAGCACCTCGTCCAGACGGTCGTCCCCGCTGGTGGCGGGTACCGGAGTGTCCAGATATTGCGCCTGGCCACCGGCCCGATGCGGTGGGGTGACCAGGTCCCGGGCGATCCGGTTGGCGACCGTCGCCCCGTGGTGTGTCCGCAGCAGGTGCAGGCTCAGGTCGATCCCCGCGGTGGCGCCGGCCCCGGTGGACACCTGACCGTGATCGATGTACAGCGCCTCGCGGCGCACCGTGACCTCGGGGTAGGTGGCGGCCATCTCGTCGGCGTACTGCCAATGGGTGGTCGCGTCCAGTCCGTCGAGGAGACCGGCGGCGGCCAGCAGGAACGATCCGACGCAGTGGCCGGCCACCATCGCCCCGCGCCGGTGGGCGGACCGTAACGCGTCCAGCAGCCCGTCGTCATGATCGTCGCGGAATCCGGTGCCCGGCAACACCATGATCAGTTCGGCGGTGGTGAACGCCTCCAGACCCCACTCGATCTGCAGGGGCACGCCGGTGTCGGTGCGCAGGGGACCGGAACGGCGGGCGCAGATCGTCAGGTCGAAGACCGGAAGACCCGGCCGGAGATCGAAGACACCGTTGGCGGCGAAGATCCCGGTCACCACGCCGAGGCCCAGGCCGGTCACACCCGGCGGGGCATAGGCAACGACGTTAGTGAATGCGTTCACCGCCGCATATTGGCACAAAAACGCCGACCAATGACCCTGGCGCTGCTTTTTTGTCAGTTCCGCGAACATGAGGCTCGGTGTCACGCCCACTCCCGAGGAGGAACCGTGAACCGCACCCGAATCCTGCGCACCGCACTCGCCACCACGCTCGCCTCAGCCGCCCTGACTCTGGGCATGACCACCCCCGCCCGGGCCGCGGACGTGGTGTGGTCGTGCACGAACACCAGCAGCGTCCACACCTGCTACGCCTACACCGGCGCGGCCGGGCACTACAGCGGCCGCATCGGTGTGACCGCCAACGGCAGCGGCTGGCAGGTCGTCAACGTGCCGGCCGGCGGCTTCACCACCGTCCTCCGGGTGTGGCCGACCAGCGGTGGCTCGATCGACTACCCGGCCGGCTCGAACGGCCGGGTCCTGTCCTACGGCATCAGCTCGATCCAGCTGGTCGTCGTCGGCCACGAGACAAGCAACCGCATCTTCATCTGAGCCACCCGTCGTGGGGGGGGGGGGGGGGGGGNCACGACGCAGTTGCTCGGAACTCCGAGGCCAGCCACCCGCACGACACACTCCGGCGATCACGAACCGGGCGGGCCCGCCGGGATTCCGATGTCAGAGCTCTTCCATCAACAGGACGCCGCCCGGGAGGTAGAAATAGTCACGCACTTGCCGGGCCCAGTCTTCGATGGTGGGGTCCTCGGCATGTGACAACCACTCGGAAAGGTGCGTGTGCTCTTCGGTGAACCCGTTCTCCGCGAGCCACTGCAGCGTTTCGTGCCGGCCCGCGCCGAAGATGGCCTGGGCATCGAAGCCGGTGCCGAGGTCCATGTCACCGGTGCGGAACTTCGCGGCGTACAGGCGGCACGAGTCAGCCGGATCACCGATGAGAAACAGCAGAAAAGCTGTCAGGTAGATCTGCTCGTACTCGTCGCTGTCGCCACTGTCCGGGCCTTCCCGCCAGGATCTTTCCAGGTCGAAGATCTCTCGTAGCATCGCGTGGTGGGGTCGGGGGCAGCCGACGTCCACCCTCCGGAGCGCTTCCCGACGCGCGGCCGAACTCGACAGATCAACGGACTCAGGCACGGTTGAACGGTAATCCAACCCGGCTCATCCCGGTGAACCGTCCAGAAGTAGCGTCAGACCTCCCCACCGTCACGCGCGCTTGCCTGCCCTTCGGCATCAGATCGATCCGGCCCGTCCGGGTCTCCATCGCGGCCCAGCTGCTGAAACTCAGCCGCAAGACCGTGGAGGCATGGGCTCGGGAGGGCCTCCTGACCGAGGCATCGGGCCGGCACCGCCGCCTGCTGCCGGCCCTCCAGCGCCTGCACGAGGTGCTACACCCGATGCGCGACCTGCGGGCGAACGGCCGAGACCGCAACCTGATCGAAGCCGTCCGGTGCTGCAGCGCTGACACGCGACAAAGAGGAACGAACCGATGCCGGAACGCACTCTCCTCGGCCGGCCGAGGTTCAGCCGGGCTACGCCGCTCCAGCTGGCGAATCGAAGCTGGCTGCCGTTGTACGCGATCTGGACGGCCGCCTCATGGGCTGGGCGCCACAATCCCCGCAACAGATCCGCGAGGCGTGCCCACCGTGATGCGGGTGTCCGGGGCTCGGCTTCCCGAAGCGGACATGCGAAAGGCGACCCGGCCCGCGCTTCACGCGGACACAGATCGCCTTAGCCTTACGTGGAGCTGTGGGGATTTGAACCCCAGACCCCCTCGATGCGAACGAGGTGCGCTACCAGACTGCGCCACAGCCCCCCAGTCCTTGGTGACTGTGTCACCTTGGGACCGAGGAAAGGTTAACAGGTCACCTCGCCGCCCCGCGAACCGCCCCTCCTTCAACATCACGAGGTGTGGGCTCCGCGGCGCGGAAGCACCTCACCCCGCTGGGAGGCCACGGCGCTGGTGCGTGATGGCCGGCCGGGTGGAAGCGCACGATCACACGATCGTGTCGGAGACTGGGCACGGGGTGCGGGTGGAGACTCACGATCGTGCGACGCGGGCGAGGGGTGGGCGTCTTGGGCCGGGGCTGCCCGGATGCCGGCGTCGGCGGGCGGGACCGGACGCCCACGTCGCCGGGATCCCACGGCCGGGGGCGAATTCAGCGGGGCCACGCTGACCCCGTACCGGATCAGGATGCGTTGTGGTGTCGCCCGCCGGCTTCGTAGGCACGTCCGCGCAGCCCGCCCCGGCGCCGGTAGGAGACGGAGCCGGCCGCGGCGGGGAGGTCGGTGGGCAGATCGGTGGGTTCGCGGTCGAGGCCCATCGCGGCGCGGCGGACGGCTTCGCGCTGGGCGGCGAGGCGGCGCTGGGCTTCCCGGCGGGCGGCGGCCCGGCGGGCCTGTTCGCGGCGGACCTCGGCCTGGCGGGCGGCGAGCCAGGCGGCTTCGCGGGCCTGGACGCGACGGCGGCGGCGGTCGGCGATGGCCCGGTTGCGCAGGTGGACGAGGTAGACGGCGAGGAGGCCGCCGGTGACGGCGAAGCTGATCCAGAAGCCGGGGCCGACGGCTACCACACCGACGAGTTCGATGGCGTTGAGCAGGACCAGGGCGGCGAAGACGCGGCGCCGACGGACGACGGCGGGGGTGCCGCGGCGTTTCGCGGCTCGTGGTGGGCGGCGGCCGGTGACGAGGCGGAGTCGCCGTTCCGGGGGTGAAGGATCACCCGTTGGGGCGGGCACCGTAACCGTGACCTGGCGGGCGGGGTTTATCGGTCGGCGTCCGGGCACGGTGCGCCGACGGCGTTGGCGCTGCAGCACCCGCGCCGTGGACGACGCCCGTTCCGCGGCGAGGCGCTCGGTGGCGTCGTACCGGCGCACGAGCGCCGGGGCGAGGGCGAGCAGCCCGGCCGCGGCCAGGACGGCGAGGAGCACCGAGGTCGGCACCCTCACCCCTCCGTTCCGCCACGGAAAAATGACACGACGAATGCGAGGTTACGGGCGGTAGCGACATTATTTCGCGCGCCGCGCCGGTAGCGACGCGACGTTCAAGATCATTTAGGCGTACGGATCCGGCGCCACCGTGCCAGCAGGCCACCCTCGGGCGCGATCTCCTCGCTGGTCATCGCGTAGCCGAGGTGATCCCGCCAACCACCGTCGATGTGCATGTAGCGCTGGTGGTAAGCCTCCTCGCGGAAACCCAGCTTCTCCACCACCCGGCGGCTCGGCCCGTTCTCCGGCCGGATGTTCACCTCGATCCGGTGCAGCCCGCCCGGCCCGAAGGCGTGATCGACGGCGAGCGCCAGCGCGGTCGGGATGACACCCCGGCCGGCCACCCGGTGATCCACCCAGTAGCCCGCGTAGGCCGACGCGAACGCCCGCCGCACGATGTTGCCCAGGTTGACGTGCCCGACCAGGCGTTCCCGGCCGTCCTCCAGCAGGCACACGGCGAAGGGCATGCTGTCGCCGTTGCGGGCGGCCCGCTTCATGTCCCGGTAGACGTATCCGAAGGCGCGCGGCGAGTTCATCTCCGCCCATGGGCCGGGCGGCGCCGACTCCCAGGGCGCCAGCCAGGCCTGGTTCGCGACCCGAACCTCGGACCAGGACCGGGCGTCGCTTCGTTTGTACGGCCGGAGCAGCACAGCCCCGTCCGCCAGCACGGCGGGCCATCCGGGTGTGGTGGCCCCGAGCATCTATCGCCTCCGGTCGAGCAGCAGCACGTCGACGGTCGAGCCGGCGGCCGCTGTGGTGACCCGTTCGCCGAGCACCAGCAGGCCGTTCGCCTCGGCCAAACCGGAGAGAGTGTAAGGCCCACCGGCGAGCGGCTGCACCGTGTAACCGCCACCACGCCGTTCCGCCACGTGGGCCGGCCGGAATTCGCGCAGCCCACCGGGTGACGAGACGGTCTCCAGCAGGTGCGCCTTGATCCCCGGCCGGAAGACCGGTTCCGCCCCGGCGAGCAGCTGGATCACCGGCCGGGCCAGCACCTCGAACCCGATCAGGGCGGCGCCCGGCTCACCGGGCAGGCACACCACCGGCACCTCCTCGCCGCCGACCGTGCCGAACCCGAGCGAGGTGCCCGGGGAGAGCGCCACATCGGTGAACTCGACGGTCCCCCGGCCCGGCCCCGGACGTGACAGGACCCGGCGCAACATGTCGCCGGGTCCGGTTCCGGTGCCGCCGGTGGTGATTATCAGGTCGGCGCGCAGCGTCTGGTCCTCCAGCAGGCCGCGCAGCCCCTCCGGGTCGTCGTCGCAGATCCCGATCCGGTACGCCGTCGCACCCGCCTCGACGGCCGCCGCGGTCAGCGCGTGCGAATTCGCGTCCACCACCTGACCCGGCTGGCTGGGCCGGCCCACGTCGACGAGTTCGTCGCCGGTGGCCACCACCACCACGCGCGGGCTCGGCCGGACCAGCACGTGCCCGATGCCGGAGGCGGCGAACAGGGCCACCGTCGGCGGGGTGACGTAGGAGCCGGCCGGGGCCAGAATCTGCCCGACGGCCACCTCCTCACCGGCCCGGCGCACCCCGGAACCCCGTTTCGGGGCGTGCTGGATCTCCACCGCGGCCATGCCCTGGTCGGTCCAGTGCACCGGGACGACCACGTCGGCCCCGATCGGCAGCGGCGCCCCGGCAGCCACCGAGAAACAGGTGCCGGGAGTGATCCGAACCGGTCGCCAGTGGGCCGCCCCCATGTCGCCGACCACGTTCAGCCGGACGGTGCGGGCGGTGTTCTCGAACTGCCCGAACGACGGATGCGACCCGATGCGCCCGGCACCGGCCAGGTCTTCCCATCGGGCCGCGTACCCGTCGATCGCGGCCTGGTCGAACGCCGGGAACGGGTGCGGCGCGATCACGTCGGCCGCCAGCACGTTCCCGTGCGCCTGGGTGAGATCGAGGTCGAGCGGAGGCAGCGCGCGGAGCCTGCGCAGGACACTGCCCAGGTACTCGGCGAGAGGCATCAGCTCGTTGGAAGCGGCCGCCTCGCGATCGGCCGTGGCGGTCATCCCTTCCGGCCGCCGATGAATTCGGTCAGCCAGGCCCGGAACTCCTCGCCCAGGTCCTCCCGCTGCACCGCCAGCTGCACGACGGCCTGCAGGTAGCCGAGCGGCATGCCGGTGTCGTAGCGGTGACCGCGGTAGACGATGCCGTGCACCGGTACGCCGTCGGCCAGCATCGTCGCCATCGCGTCGGTCAGCTGGATCTCGCCACCGTTGCCGGGCTTGGTGTCGGCGATCACGTCGAAGATCCGGCCGGGCAGAACGTACCGGCCGAGCACCGCCAGGTTGCTCGGGGCCTCGTCCGGCGCCGGCTTCTCGACCAGGCCGGTGACCTCGACGACGTCCGGGTTGTCGGTCTCCCGGACCGAGGCGATGCCGTAACGCGAGGTCTCGTGCGGGGCGACCTCCATGAACGCCAGCACGATGCCACCGGTCTCGGCCTGCAGGTCGAGCATCTGCGGTAGCAGCGGCTTGTCCTCCTCGACGAACTCGTCACCGAGCAGCACCGCGAAGGCGTTGTCGCCGACGTGCGAGGCGGCACAGCCGACCGCGTGCCCGAGACCGAGCGGCTCACCCTGCCGGACGGTGTAGATGTCGGCGATTTCGCTCGAACGGCGGACCGCGGCCAGCCGCTCGGTGTCACCCTTCTGCTCCAGCCGGGCCTCCACGTCGGGACGGCGGTCGAAGTGGTCCACCATGGCGGTCTTGCCACGCCCGGTCACCAGCAGGACGTCGTTGATGCCGGCGGCCGCGGCCTCCTCGACGATGTACTGCAGAACCGGCCGGTCCACCACCGGCAGCAACTCCTTGGGAACCGCTTTCGTGGCCGGCAGGAAGCGGGTGGCGAGCCCCGCCGCTGGGATCACAGCCTTGACGGCGCGTTTCGTCGTCATTCAGTTCACTTCACCTTCGCTGGTTCGTGCCCGGCTGGAACGGCCTCAAGCATGTCGCCGAGACTAGCGGCCACGGGCATGTCTCGC
Organism: Actinoplanes sp. G11-F43; assembly: GCF_050589265.1. NCBI lineage: Bacteria > Bacillati > Actinomycetota > Actinomycetes > Micromonosporales > Micromonosporaceae > Actinoplanes > Actinoplanes sp. G11-F43. Next base: position 186,060 of record NZ_JBNZCE010000005.1, on the reverse strand, counting down.
GGCATCCAGATGCCCTTCCGGTACGACATCGGAAACCCGCTCGGCCAATCGGTACGTGTCCCGGCCGGCATGCTTCGCCGCGTACAACGCCTCGTCCGCCGCGTCCAGCACCTGCTGTGCCGTCTCACCGTGCTCCGGGAAGACCGCGATACCGATCGAGACACTGATCGAGATCTGGTCGTCCAGGCCCGGCCGGCGCGGGTCGACCGGCACCGGCCACTCCCGCACCGCCGCCCCCAGCCGCTCCGCGACGATCGCCCCGCCGTACGCGTCGGTCTCCGGCAGCAGCACCACGAACTCCTCCCCGCCCTGCCGGAACGCCACGTCGACCTCCCGCAACCCGATCCGGATCCGCCTGGCGAACTCGCCCAGCACCTGGTCACCGGCGGTGTGGCCGTACGTGTCGTTGACCTCCTTGAAGTGGTCCAGGTCGAGGACCAGCACGGTGAGCATCCGGCCGAAACGGCTGGCCCGCTCCACCTCACGGCGCAGCACCTCGCGCAGGTATCGGTAGTTCCACAGCCCGGTCAGCGGATCGGTCAACGACAGCCGCTGCGCCTCCTCGTGCACCCGCACGTTGTGCACCGCGACTCCGGCCTGCCCGGCGAACGTCCGCACGGTACGCAGATCGGCGTCCTCGAACCCCGGCCCGCCCAACCGGTCGTAGAGCGCGAGCACCCCGAGCGTCCCCGGCTCCGGATCGGCGTCCTCGTTCGGCGGCGCGCAGATCGGCACAGCGAGATACGACTCACAGGCCGGCTCCTCGGCGATGGTGCCGGTGGTGCCCCGGACGGGTGAACCGGTCGCCGCCACCGTCCCGAGAATCCCGCGCCCGGTCGCCAGCCGCCGCTGCGGCAACTCCGCCACCGGCACATCCCAGTCGCCGGTGAGGCCCGAACCGTACCGGGCCGCCAGCCGCCCGTCCGCCGGATCGGTGAGCAGAATCAGACCGGCCCGGGCCCCGGTCGCGGTCATCGCGGTCCGCAGGATCACCGGCAGGATCCGGTCCAGGTCGTGGGTTCCGGACAGGGTGTCGCCGAGGATCGCCAGATGCCGGCGCAGCTGGTCCCGGCTCGCGGTCAGCGCCTGCACATAGGACTGCAGTTCGCGGGTCATCCGGTTGAAGGTGCCGGCCAGCCGCCCCAGCTCGTCCGGCCGCGGGATCGGCACCCTGGTGTCCAGGTCGCCGTTGGCCACCCGGTCGGCGGCCCAGGCAAGCTCACCGAGCGGGCGGGTGGTGGACCTGGCCAGCCAGCGCGCCGCCAGCACCGCGAGCGCTGCGGTGACCAGCACGATCAGCGGCAGCACGGCGTGCCGGAACGGGGACTCGACGGTGTGGACACTGAGCGTCAGAGCGAGCGGCCGGCCCGGTTCGGCGGCCAGTTCGCGCCTGGCGTTCCCGGCCGGTGGCGGCCCGCCACCGAGCACGACGGTCGCCCCGGCGGCCTGCCCCAGCCGCTCCAGGAGACCGTCGTCGATCCGCTGGGCGGCGGTCACCGTGACCTCTTGCCCGTACGCGCTGGCCGCGATCGCTTCCCCACCCGCACTGGCGGCACCCGCGTTCCCGGTCGCGACCGTCTCCTCGTCGGCGATCGCCTCCCCGCTCGGGGCGGCTTCCCCGCTCGGGGCGGCTTCCCCGCTCGTGTTTTCGGCGCTCTCGCCGGGCTGCCCCGGTGTCGATTCGGGCGCGGGCTCCGCGGTCGGCTTCGCACAGTCGCGCCAGGCGGTCCGATCCTGGCCGCCGGTCGCGTGCGCACCCGCCGACCGACCCATGATCGACTGATCCGGATCGGTCACTTTGATGGCGGTGGCCAGCCCCCGGGTGATCAGCTGGTCAGCGACCGCGGCGCGGCTTCCGGCGGGGACCACGGCGACCGCGTCGGCGGCGGCCTGCAGTTGACGGCAGATCGCGCTCACCGCGACGCCAACCGTCGTCTCGGCGCGGTCGAGACGCTCGGCGGTCCGCTCCCGGCTCACCGCCCCGACGGTCAGGGCGACGAAGATGGACCCGAGCAGGACCGGACCGAGCACGACCACCAGAAATGCGCTGGTCAGCCGGCCACGTAGTGTCACACATCCTCCCGGAGTGGCCCTCTATTCCAGCGATGCTGACATAGTGTGCGCCGTTTGCCGGTTTTCAAAAGGGGGTGTTGCATGTCGGATTTAACCGCTGATGCGGAAAAATCAGGCCAAAACAAGATCGCACTGCGTGCCCGACTGCTCACCGCACGTAGATCGCTCTCGGACGAGGCCCGATCCTCCGCAGCAGCCCAACTTCAAGATCAAACCCTTGCTCTGGTACGTCGTACGTCCGCCCGCACGGTGGCCGCCTACGTCCCTACCGGCTCCGAACCGGGCGGCCCTTCCCTCCCACACCTCTTGGCCGCGGCATTGCCTCCTGGCGGCCGTCTACTGCTGCCGGTCCTGCTCCCCGACAACGACCTGGACTGGGCGGTCTTCACCGGCGAGCTGAAGCCGGCGTCGAGGGGCCTGCACGAGCCCACCGGCCCACGCCTGGGGCCTGAGGCGATCCGAACCGCAGACCTCCTCCTGGTACCTGCCCTGGCAGTAGCCGACGACGGCACCCGCATGGGCCGAGGCGGCGGCTCCTACGACCGGGCCCTGTCCCGCCTTCTCCCCCACACCTCCGACTCCACCGGCCGCACGGACCTCACCGGCTCAGACCTCGCTCCCGGCATCACCTCCGACACAGAACTCCTTCCCGGCATCACCTCCGACACAAAACTCCTTCCCGGCGTCACCTCCGGCACAGAACTCCTTCCCGCCCTCGATCCCCCGGTCACGGGTCTCCCGCTCGGCACGCTGACGGTGGCCCTGCTTCATGACGGCGAGACTCTCGCCTCCGTGCCCACCGACCCGCACGACCGCACGGTCCAGGCCGTCCTGACGCCGTCCGGCGGCTTCTCCCACCGCCCTCTGAACCGCTCCTGAGCACCACCCTCGGACCACCTCCCGCAGCCACCGTCGGACCACCTCCCGCAGCCACCGTCGGGCTACATCCCGCAGCATCCATCGGACCGCCTCCAACAAACGCCGCCCGACCGCCTCTCATAAACGCCGCCCGATCGCCTCACAGCCACCGCCCAACCGCCTCTGACAACCACCGCCCGACGACGCCCCACAGCCACCGCCCGATCAGCCCTCAAGACCATCGCCGGAGCGCCTCTCACAGCCGGGTTGTGACAACAGCCACCCATGGGTTCCCCCTCAGGCCGAGCGCCGAGTGGACGAATTGACCTCCGATGCCGCAACATTGGCACTCGGAGTTGGCGAGTGCCAGCAGCCGATCGATCCGGAGGGGCCGTGCCTACCTACCAGTACGCCTGCACCGAGTGCGGTGAGCAGCTCGAAGCCGTGCAGTCCTTCTCCGACCCGGCACTCACCGAGTGCCCGAACTGCCAAGGCAAACTCCGCAAGGTCTTCAACTCGGTCGGCATCGTCTTCAAGGGCTCCGGCTTCTACCGCAACGACTCCCGCTCGGGCACCGTGAGCGCTGAGAAGTCCGCGCCCGCGTCGGGTGACGCCGCCAAGAAGTCCGACAGCACGCCGTCGACGTCCTCCAGCACGTCATCGACGGCCTCGGGCTCGACGACACCGTCAACGTCTTCGTCGTCATCATCCTCGTCGTCCTCCTCGTCGAGTAGCGGTGGCACGAAGGCCGCAGCCGCCTCCTGACACACCCGGAACATCCGAGTACGCGTCGAGCCGCCCGTGCGGCCCGGCGCGTACTCGTTTCTACCGGGCTCCCCTGAAAGATCCGCTCGTTATCCACAGCCGCCGGTTGTCCACAGGGCCTCCGGCAGCCGAACTCCAGGACGCCTAACGTCGGGCTCAGGTCGCTTCCACCTCGGACGGCAGTGCTGGTCTCTGCCCGCGACCCAGACACGCACCGGCAGATTCTGGAGACCTGATGTCCCGAAAAGTTTCCAGGGACCGCGACGAGCGCCTCGACCCGATCCGATGGCACCGGCCGTCCCGTGGCACCACGTTCCGCCTGTCCGCGGTGGCGGTGCTGTTGATCACAGCTGCGGGGGTCATCTGGCTCCAACCGGCCACCTGCGCCCCGGCCTCGACCGCTCCAGAGCCGTTCGTGTCGGGTTCGGGGAGTCCATCCACCCCGGCGTCCCCACCGGTCGCTCAGCCGACCACGCAGTCGACCGCGCGATCCATCCCACCGGGCAGCGTGGGCGTCCCGGTGCGGTTGGCCGATCCCACCGCCCTGACCGTGGTCCGCCCCGGCAACCGGGTGGATCTCCTCCGCCCGGCCGGCGACCGGAACCGGACGATCACGGTCGCCACCGCCGCGCTGGTCCTGGAGGTGACGGGTGCCGACGACCCGGTGACCGGCGGCCTGCTGCTGGCCTTGGACCCGGATTCCGCCGAACGCACGGTGGCAGCCTCAGGCCACGGCTTCGCGATAGTGATCCGCCCGGACTGACCGCGCTCCAGCCTCCGCACACGGCACCAGCCGATAGCGACTCCGCCGGAGCAACCGGGCCGACTGCCACCGCGGCCAGGCCGACTGACACCTCCGCCGCCGTGGCCAGGCGCCGACTGTCGCTTCCGCCACCGCGGCCAGGCCGACTGACACCTCCGCCACCGCGGCCAGGCCGACTGACACCCGCGCCGCCATGGCCAGGCCGACTGACGCTCCCGCCACCGCGGCCTGTCGCTTCCGCCGCCGCGGCGGGGCCGGGCTGATCGGGGTGGCTGTGAGAACGGACGGATTCGTCGCCTCCAGGACGTCGGGGCGTCGTCTGGCCGGTCAGCCCCAGTGCGGGGGACGGTCCTCCATCAGGCGGTCGTCGTTGGAGTAGGAGCGCTCGCCCCACCCGCGCTCGGTGTCGTCTCGAGTCTGCTCGGGCAGCACCGGGGCCTCTTCGGACTCGAAGTCGACCACGCGCTCGGCGTCGTTGTCCCGCTCGGGCTGGTCCAGGATGTCCACGCCTATGAGGGTAAGCGGACGGCACCGCAGCCGTCGTCCCCCTCCGGTTGTACCGTCGGTGAACGTGAGCTCCCCCAACCTCCCGGACGACGCCTACTGGCAACGGCCCGACCCGGCGGCCGAGTCTCTCGGCCGCCCCGAGCCGGCCCCGGCGGCACCCGAGCCGATCGGCTACGCCGGACCACCGCGCGCCGACCCTCCGCCGGCCGGCTGGCGTCCGCCGACGATCGCGAACCCGCCCCCACCGCGCAGCCTCCCGCGCCAGGACGATGACGCGCTGGACGAGGCCGAGGGCGCGGCACGCACGGTCACCTACGGCATCGGCCTGGTAGCCGGGGCCATCGCCCTGGTGGTCGTCTGCCTGCTCTGCTCCCGCCTGATCTTCTGACGCGGTAGACGGAAGCAACCGCCGGTAACCCGGTAGACGGAAGCAACCGCCGGTGACCCGGTAGACGGAGGCAACCGCCGGCGGGAAAACCGATAAGCGGGATAATCCGCCAGATAGAAACACCCGACGGACGGGGTCGGACTCGGCAGGACAGGCGGAAGAACTCGACGGGCGCCGGGGCAGGCTGGCGTCAAGGCCCGGTCGGCACCGAGCCCGGCAACTCGCGACCTGGCCGACCGTCAGGGCCGGCCAGGCGCCGGTAGGTCAGTAGGTGCCCCAGACGGCGGTCGCGCCGGAGTCGCCCGTCTCGAACAGGTAGTAGGCGCTCAGGCCGGCCAGCACCACCAGGACCAGGGCGATGCCCAGATCGGCGATCTTCGGCAGGGCGCGGGGGTTTCTGGTGGTGAGGGCCACCAGCGCCAGGGCGACCACCCCGAGGGCGAGGGTGAGCCAGAACGTGGTGGTCCCGTTCGCCATGTGGCCGTCGAGGATGACCTTGCCGGCCGGCGAGACGCGTTCCTCGCTGAGGAGGCGCTCGTAGAACTCGGTTCCGGAGAGCTTGGTGACCAGGGCGGACACCGGGGCGGCGATGGCCAGCAGCCCGACCGCCCAGCCCATCTTCGGGCGCCAGGCGGGGACCAGGCCGTAGACGATCGCGCCGAGGCCGAGCAGGGGCACGAAGATGACGGCGGCGTGAAGTACGAGGATGTGCACCGGCAATCCGTTGACCTGGTCTAACACCATTCCTCCTCGTTCGGGGCGAACACATTCGGGGCGAAGTTCGGGGCGAGATCGTTCCGGGTGGCCCGGGACGGACCGGCCGGCGGCGTGGTTCCGTCGACGGTTCGGCTCAGGGAAGCTTAGAAGTCATTGACTACGCAAACATCCTCGGACGTCAAGTCGTGATCGAACCGCGCCCGTAGCCCTTACCCCTACCGGACGGTTGGTGAATCGGTTTCGGCGTGCTGTCATGGACCGGTGTCGACCGGTGAGGAACTGCTGCGTACGCACGGGTTGCGAGTCACCCGTCCGCGGCTCGCCGTGCTCGAGATCCTCACCGGCGGCGGGCATCTGGAGGTGGACGAGATCGCCCGCCGGGCGCGGGCCCGACTCGATTCGGTCTCCACTCAGGCGGTCTACGACGTGCTGGGGGCGCTGTCCCGGGCGGGTCTGGCCCGGCGGATCGAGCCGGCCGGCAGCCCGGCCCGGTTCGAGGCCCGGGTGGGCGACAACCACCACCACATCGTGTGCCGCAGCTGCGGGGAGATCACCGACGTGGACTGTGTGGTCGGCCGGCGACCGTGCCTGATGCCGGACGAAGCGCACGGCTACGACCTGGACGAGGCGGAGATCACCTTCTGGGGCCTGTGCCGCTCGTGCCGGGCCCGCCGGGACGCGGAAGCAATGCACGACTGAGCCAGGAAGTAGTGCACGACTGAGCCAGGGAGTGGGGCGATGGCTGTGACCGAGGACGCCGGGCTGTTCGGGCCGGATTCGATCACCTGGAAGGTGCACAGCGAGCCGATCCTGTTCCTCGGCGGGCTGCGGTCGCTCTATCTCCAGGCGCTGCATCCCCGGGCGGTGGCCGGAGTGGCACAGAATTCCGGTTACCGCGCGGATCCATGGGGCCGGCTGGTGCGCACCTCGAACTATGTCGGAACGGTCCTGTACGCCCCGACCGCCGAGGTGGAACGGGCGGCGGGCCGGTTGCGCCGGCTGCATGCCGGGATGACGGCGACCGATCCGCGTACCGGCGAGGTTTTCCGCATCGACGACCCGGCCCTGCTGCGCTGGGTGCATGTGACCGAGGTGGAGTCGTTCGTGACCACCGCGGTCCGGGCCGGGATGCGGCTGACTCCGGACGAGGTGGACGGCTACTACACCGAACAACTGCGGGCGGCCGAGCTGGTGGGCCTGGATCCGTCGACGGTGCCGTCGACGGCGGCCGAGGTGGACGGCTACTACGAGTCGATGCGCCCTGAGCTGGGGCTGACCCGGGACGGGGCGGAGACGGCCCTGTTCCTGACCGTCCCGCCGGTGCCGGAGAACTGGGGCGGGTGGCCGTTCCGGCTGGGCCTGTCGCTCAGCCCGGCACGCTGGGCCTATCTCGGTGTTGCCAGCACGGCGATCGGCCTGCTCCCACCATGGGCGCGCCGGGCGTACGGCGGATGGGGGTGGTCCTCCACCGACATGGCCGCCGGGCTCTCCCTGCGTGGTCTGCGTGCCCTGACGGCCGCGCTCCCGGAGAAATATCGCATTCCGCCGTTACGCCGTGCCGCCCTGGAACGTGCCGGCCTCCGGTGAGCCGAGGTGCTCGACAGCGGTCCAGGGGTCCTTGGCGGCCACCTCAGCACCGGCCGGGCACACCTTCCGGAAGTCGCACCATCCGCAGAGCGTCCCGGGGTTCACCGGGAACTCGTCGTCAGCCGAGGCCCCGGCGGCGACCGCCTTCTCCGCGGCCATGATGTCGAGCGCGGTCTCCTCGGCGCGCCGCACCTGCCGGGCCAGCGACTCCTCGGTGTGCTCATGGACGGCGACCGTCCCGGTCGGCAGATGGTGCAGCTCGACCCGCCGGCATGGTCGCCGGAAGACACGCTGGGCGGCGAACGCGTACAGCGCAAGGGCCTGTGATCCTCGGGCGTCGTCGGCGGAGAGCCCGGACCGCCCGGTCTTGTAGTCGACGATGACCGCCTCGGATCCCTCGTCGCCGACCCGCTCGTCGATCCGGTCGGCCCGCCCGTTGAGCGCGAGCACCCCGGTCTTGGCGGCGACGACCCGCTCGACGCCGAGCGGCTCCTCCTCCGGGTCGAGGGTCGCCACGTAGGTGTCCAGCCAGCCGAGCGCCTTGCGGTAGACGGCTCGTTCCTGCTCGACGTCGCGGTATCCCTCACGCACCCAGGTGGCTTTGAGCAGGGTGGGCAGTGACTCGCGGACACGCCGTTCGGTGGGCAGCGCGTACCAGTTCTTCAGGGCGGTGTGCACGCTCGAACCGAGCGAGTTGTGCGCCCACGGCGGGCCTTTGGGCGGGCTGGGGCGCTCGACGTACGAATACCGATAGCGCCGTGGGCAGTCGGTGTAGGCCCCGAGTTTGCTCGGCGTGCAGACGAACAGCCGCTCGGGCATGCCGGCGAAGCCGAGCTGCTCGGGAACCACGGGCTTGGTGGCGCGGGATCGAGTGGGGGGCACGGAACCATCCTGCCAGCACCCCCCGACAGGAACCTCAGGCCTGTGCGGCGTACGACTGCACGAAGGCGAAGATCGCGTCGGCCATCAGCTGCACCGCGATGGCGGCCAGGAGCAGGCCGGCGATCCGGGTGAGCACCTCGATGCCGGCCGGTTTGAGCAGCCGGACGATGACGCCGGAGAACCGCAGCACCAGCCAGACGGTGGCCATCACGGCGAGGATGGCGGCGGCCAGGATCAGGTATTCGTCGGGGCTCTTGGCGCGCTGCACGAACAGCATGGTGGCGACGATGGCGCCCGGGCCGGCCAGCAGCGGGGTGCCGATCGGGACGAGGGCGACGTTGGTGGTGCCGCCGCCCTGGTCGGAGGGCTCGTCGGTCTTGCCGGTGAGCAGTTGCAGGGCGACCAGGACGAGGAGCAGGCCGCCGGCCGCCTGGAGGGCGGGGAGCTGGACGTGCAGATAGTCCAGGAGGGTCTGGCCGGCGACGGCGAAGCCGACGATCACACCGAGGGCGAGGAGGACGGCCTGGGTGGCGGCCCGGTTGCGGGCCTTCGCGGGCAGGGATCCGGTGAGGGCGAGGAAGACCGGGACCATGCCGGGCGGATCGACGATCACCAGCAGAGTCACGAAGAACTCGCCGAACAGCTTGAGGTTCACCCGAGCAGGTTAGGGGCCGTCACTCGCCGGCGCAGGCGGGTGCGGCGAGCGTCACCCGAGGACCGGTACTCCGGTCGCGACGGAGGCGATCTTCTCGTACGCCGCGGGCCCGGTGGTGAAGGCGCCGAGCCGGACCGTCTTGTGCGTACCGTGGAAGTCGGAGGATCCGGTGACGACCAGGCCGAGCCGTTCCGCCAGCGCCCGGATCTGGGCCCGCTCGGCGGGGCTGTGGTCCTCGTGGTCGGCTTCCAGGCCGAAGAGCCCGGCGTCGGCGAGTTCGGCGATCAGCTCGTCGGGCACCACCCGGCCGCGTTTGGTGGCCCGGGGGTGCGCGAAGACCGCGACTCCGCCGGCCGCCCGCACGGCACGAAGAGCATCGAAAACATCAAGATCCGATTTGGGTACGGAGTACCGGGCCCCGAGCCACGCCGAAGCGAACGCCTCGGTGGTCGAGCCGACCAGTCCGGCCCGGATCAGCGCCTGGGCGATGTGCGGCCGCCCGACCGACCCGCCGGCCGCGTAGCCCCGGACCTCGTCCCAGGTGATCGGCACCCCGTCGGCCCGCAGCAGTTCGACGATCCGCTCGCCGCGCTGTTCCCGGTCCAGCCGGAGCCGGAGCAGTTCGCCGGCGAGCACCGGCTCGGCCGGGTCGAAGAGGTAGGCGAGCAGGTGCAGCGGGATCCCCGGTTCGACACCGTGCCAGCGGCAGGACAGCTCGGCGCCGCGGACCAGACCGAGGCCTTCGGGGCGGGCAGCTTCGGCCTCGGCCCAGCCGCCGGTGGTGTCGTGGTCGGTGATCGCCATGACGGCCAGACCGGCGGCGGCCCCGGCCCGGACCAGGTCGGCCGGGGTCAGGGTGCCGTCGCTGGCGGTCGAATGACAGTGCAGGTCGATCTGACAGTGTGGGTCCGTATCGGTCATCACTGCCACGCTACCGCCGAGTGTCGACGGTCAGGCGTCGTCGCCCTCTTCTTCCTTGCCGAGCCGGGCCTCGACGGCCTGAGGTTCGTACATCTCCTCGACCACGCGCAGATAGAGCTCGTTCGGGTTCGGCAGGTGTTTGACCTCGCGCAATGCCTGGTCCTGACCGGCTGACTCGAGCACGAACGTGCCGTAGCTGAGCATCCGGCCGAGGGCGGACTGCTCGTACTTCATGTCGGTCACCCGGGCGAGCGGCATCATGGCCACCTTTCGGGTGACGATGCCGTTCACCACCATCACGCGCTTGTTGGTGAGGATGAACCTGTCGAAGTACCAGTCGAAGACCTCCCACGCCACCCAGCCGATCACGCCGAGCCAGATCAGCACGGCGACGGTGACCAGCCCGTTGATCTCCTGACGGGTCAGGAAGCCGGCGAGGTAGCCGAGGACCAGAGTGGCCCCGGCACCGATGGCGAGCGGCCGGGAGAGATGGATCCAGTGCCGTTTCCACTCGCCGCGGTAGCGCTCGGTGGGGAACAGGTAACGAGCGACCAGTGTGGTCGGCTCGTCCTCCAGCGGCAGGAAGCGGCGTGGGCCGCCCCCGCGGTCGAGGCCTTCCAGCTCTTCGGCGGTGAAACTGGGCGCCTGGTACTCGTCCGTGTCGTCGAAGCCGTCGTCCGGTGTGCGGCGACGGCGTGCGAACGCCGGATCGTCCTCATAGGCGTCTCGGTAATCAGGATCGTCGTCGAAGGCGGGGTCTCTGTACCCATAGCTCTCATCGTCGTCCCGAGGGTGACGTGCACCCTCACCTCGCGGGTCGCGCGGCGCACCAGGATCCATGTAGAGATGCTATGCGACGAGGTCGGTGAAGAAGCGGCCGAAGCCCTGTGCGATGTCGGCGATCGTACCGCCGAGTGACTCGAACACCGCCGCGGCGGAGCTCGGGTTGAAGGCGATGAAGAAGATCAAGAATGCAATACCAAGCCAGGTGAGGACCTTCTTGACCATGGGGGCCTTCTCCTCCGGTGCAGGTGTACGTTCAGCGCCGCAGCAACACTGACGGTATCAGCTTCGTCGCTTCGTGTGAACAAAGTGGCCAGAAAGTCGATTGCCATAACAGCTGGTCACACCTAGGGGTCTAGGCGCGTCCGTGCAGGTAGGGCGACGGCGCTCCGAACACGAGCTCGGGCGGCACACCCTCGGACAGGTCGTGCAGGACGACATGCTCCGCGAGAAGATAGCCCGCGCTCGCGGGCCACGCTACCGCATAGAGCCACATTCCCTTCGCCTCACTCACGTACGCGCTGCGGTCCTCCGGGGATTTCACACACCACAGTGGAGTGGGGTGCCCCGCGGCCTTGATCTTCGCGTGTGGACCGGCGTGCGCGCTCCGGTCCGCGAGCGCCTCGGCCAGCAGGTGCCCGGGGTCGATCCCGGGGATCCCGGCGAACCGGGTGCCCAGGCCGACACCCGGCTGCTCGGCGATCAGGATCAGGTCGGCCGGCCCGCCACCCAGCGGCTCGGGGCCACTGCACGCCAGGACCGTGGCCCGGACTCCGAAACGCTCGTCGCCGGACCAGCCCGCCCCGGTGACCATCCACCCGGAGGGCAGCGGCCAGGGACACCAGAGCGGTATCCGCTCCGCGCTCGACGCCGACTCCCGCAGCACCGTTCCGACTATCTCCGCGCTGATGTGCTCGGCGACGTGGAACGGCGGAACGTCGCCACAGTCGTCGCATCGCCAGCTGCTGTGCATCAGGTCCGGCCGCCGAACCTGAGCAGCGCATCTAGGGCAACTCACCGTGACACCCACACTTCATACCGTGCTGGTCGCGGGGTCCGCCGTCAAGCGGATCGGCCGAAGACGGGTCGATCCGGACTACCCCGGGGGAGGGCCGGCGTGGGCCCGAATCCACGCATGCATGGCGATCCCGCTGGCCACCCCCGCGTTGATCGAGCGGGTCGAGCCGTACTGCGCGATCGAGAAGAGCGCGGCACAGGCCGCGCGGGCCGGATCGGACAGACCGGGCCCCTCCTGCCCGAAGAGCAGCACACAGCGCCGCGGCAGGGTGGTGGTCTCCATCGGCTTCGAGCCGGGCAGGTTGTCGATCCCGATCACGGTCAGGCCCTCGGCGTCCGCCCAGCCGACGAACTCCTCGATCGTCGGGTGGTGCCGGACATGCTGGTACCGGTCGGTGACCATGGCGCCCCGGCGGTTCCAGCGGCGCTGACCGACGATGTGGACTTCGGCGGCCAGGAACGCGTTGGCGTTGCGTACCACCGTGCCGATGTTGAAGTCGTGCTGCCAGTTCTCGATCGCGACATGGAAGTCGTGCCGGCGGGTGTCCAGATCGGCGACCACCGCCTCCCGGGTCCAGTACCGGTAGCGGTCCACCACGTTGCGCCGGTCGCCATGCTCCAGCAACTCCGGGTCCCAGTGGTCACCGGCCGGCGGCTCACCCGTCCAGGGGCCCACGCCGACCTCGAAGGATCGATCCTCGCCGGATTGGACGTCGCCCGCTGTCATGGGGCGTTAGGCTACCGATTCGACCCGGGCCACCGGACAGGTGATCAAGGGATCGGCTGAACCTTCAGGAGACGCAATGAGCGGCGGGGCCCTCCCCGGCACCCGCCGCCCACGCTCTGTTGGGAAAGAGTTTGCCTCACCGTGCGTATCCATGTGAAGGACATTCAAATGTGAGCCAGGTCACATTTAGGTTACTTAACTATTACGCCGGTCTTTCGGGATCGCTCCCACAGCGGCTCCACAGGCAGGGCAAATCCCCCAGGACTGAAGATCTGGTACGGAAACGTCAACTCGAACGTGTCGGCAACCGGACACTGTCCGCCTACTTTCAGTTACTATGAGTTGCCCATGGTCGTTTGACGGAGCGAACCCGCCGAAGTGCCGCACGCCACGTGTCGGGACACACTGAGCGGGAATGACGAGTGGGTGCCCGGAGTTTCACCCGACGAAAGCGATTCCCGCAGACGGAGGCATCATGGCGACGGTTGCGCTGACAGCAGCGAACTTCGACGAGGTCACCAGTAAGGACGGCATCGTCCTGGTGGACTTCTGGGCCAGTTGGTGCGGGCCCTGCGTCCGCTTCGCGCCGACCTACGAGCGCTCCTCGGAGAAGCACCCGGGGATCACCTTCGGCAAGGTCGACACCGAGGCCGAGCAGCTCCTGGCCGCCAAGTTCGACATCCGCTCGATCCCAACGATCATGGCGGTGCGCGACGGCATCGTGGTCTTCTCGCAGCCGGGCGCCCTTCCCGAGTCGGCTCTGGAGAGCCTGATCGAGAAGGTCGAGGAGCTCGACATGGACGAGGTCCGCGAGCAGATCGCCGGGCAGGCCAAGGCCGGCGACGACAAGACGGCGGCCGCCCGCGGCTGACCCGCCGGAACGAAAGGCCCGTGGACCGGTTCGGTTCACGGGCCTTTTTCATGACCGATTTTCTCGTACGCTCGTTCGAGCGATGTCATGGACAGCCCATCGAACGTGTGTTCGAATAACCGCCATGCGATGGTCCCACCTGACGGCGCGGCCCGACGGCGACCCGCTCCTGGACAGGGCGGCGCCGGTGGCCTCACCCCTGCTGCCGGCGCCGCCCGGTGTCACCGTCCGGACGTTCGAGACGCCCGCCTTCGCGGGGATGACGTTCTACGAGATCCGGGCCAAGTCCCTGATCAACCGGGTGCCCGGCACGTCCCGGGTGCCGTTCGAGTGGACCGTCAACCCCTATCGCGGCTGCTCCCATGCGTGCACCTACTGCCTGGCCGGTGACACGCCGATCCTGCTGGCCGACGGCTCCACCCGGCCGCTGGCCCAGATCCGCCCCGGCGACGCCGTGATGGGCACGATGGGCGCCGGGGCCCACCGCCGCTATGTGCCGACCACCGTCCTGGACCACTGGGCGACCAGCAAGCCGTCGTTCCGGGTCACCCTGGCCGACGGCACCCGGCTGGTCGCCAGCGGCGACCACCGCTTCCTCACCGATCGCGGCTGGCGGCACGTCAGCCCCACCGAGCCGCATCTGCCGGCGCTGGCGGTGGGCGACCTGATGTTCGGGGTGGGCCGGTTCGCCGAGCCGCCCAAGGAGTCACCCGACTATCAGGCCGGTTTCATCTGCGGCCTGGTCCGCGGGGACGCCGCCGACGGTGGCGCCGCGGTCGAGAACGACGCCTGGATCCGCGCCGACGGCTACCTCGACGACGTCTCGCTCACCGAGGCGGTCCGCTGGCCGGAGACACCCACCGGTGACTGGTTCCGGGGCTTCCTGGCCGGGGCGTTCGGCGCGGTGGGCCGCACCGACCGGCTGGCCGTGGTCTTCGAGTGCGGCGACACCGCCTTTCTGCACCGGATCGCCGAGGCGCTCACCTGTCTCGGCCTGGTCGCCCGGGGCCCGGGCCGGGTCCGGCCGGGCGCCGTCGGCCGGGTGGAGACCGAGCGCCATCTGGAGGCCGCGCTGCGGTTCCGGCATCTCACCGGATCCTCGATGCGCCCGCTGGACGCCTCCGGGGTCGGGGTGCGCCGGGAGCGGCGGCTCACCGTCGTCGACATCGAGGATCTCGGCCTGACCCTGCCGCTGTTCGACATCTCGACCGGCACCGGCGACTTCATCGCCGACGGCGTGGTCAGTCACAACTGCTTCGCCCGCAACACGCACACCTATCTGGACCTCGACCCAGGGCACGACTTCGACAGCCGGGTGGTGGTCAAGGTCAACGCGGGCGAGCTGATCCGGCGGGAGCTGGCCGCCCCGCGCTGGTCCGGGGCGCCGATCGCGATGGGCACCAACGTCGACGTCTACCAGCGGGCCGAAGGGCGTTACCGGCTGATGCCGGAGATCCTGGCCGCGCTGCGCGATCACGCCAACCCGTTCTCCATCCTGACCAAGGGCACGCTGATCCTGCGTGACCTCGACCTGCTCCGGCAGGCCGCCGCGGTGACCCGGGTGGGCCTGTCCTTCTCGGTCGGCTTCGTCGACGAGACGGTCTGGGGCTCGGCCGAGCCCGGCACCCCGAGCCCACGGCGGCGGCTGGAGGCGGTCCGCCGGTTCACCGACGCCGGCTTCGCGGTGGGCGTGCTGATGGCCCCGATCCTGCCCGGCCTGACCGACTCCGAGGAGTCGATCGAGGAGACCGTCAGCGCGATCGCCGCGTCCGGCGCCACCAGTGTGACCCCGCTCCCGCTGCACCTGCGACCGGGCGCCCGGGAGTGGTATGCCGCGTGGCTCGGCCGGGAGCATCCCCGGCTGCTGCCGCGCTACCGGGAGCTCTTCGGCAACGGCTCCTATCTGCCCCGGGCGTACCAGGAGGAGATCGGCGCCCGGGTCCGGCTGGCCGCCCGCCGGCACGGCCTGCACCGCCCGGACGCGGCGGCCGCCCGCCGGGTTCCCGACGACAACCGAGCCCCGCGGTCCGACCAACTGACGCTGCTCTGAGGCCGACAGGGCTGGAGTAGAGGCGACGGCACGGCGATGGGCTGACAGGGGGCGATGGGCTGACAGGGGCGATGGGCTGGACGAGGCCGGCGCTGGTGCTGACTGCACGGGCGGTGCCGGTTGCACGGGCGGTGGAGCCGGCGGCGCGGGGATACAGTCGGGGTATGCGGAGCGCTCAGCAGATCCTGGCCGAGGCGAAGGTCATCGCGGTGGTCGGCGCCTCCCGTGACCCCGGCAAACCGGCCCACACGGTGCCGTTGCAGATGCTGCGGCAGGGCTGGCGGATCATCCCGGTCAACCCGTTCGTGGCCGAGGTCTTCGGGGTTCCCACCGTCGCCACGCTGGCCGATCTCGGCGAGCCGGTCGATCTGGTGACCGTGTTCCGGCCGGCCGAGGCCGCGATCGAGGTGGTCCGGCAGGCGGTGGCGATCAAGGCGCCCGCGGTGTGGCTGCAGAGCGGCATCGTGTCCGCCGAGGCGCGACAGATCGCCGAGGAGGCGGGCATCGACTACGTGGAGGACCGGTGCATGGCCGTGGAGCGGGCGGTCGGCCGGTTGCAGCCGCCGTCCTGACCCGCGACGCCCGACGGACCGGCCCGCGACGCCTGCCGTCCTGGCCGCGATGTCCGGCGGACTCACCCGCGACGCCTGCCGAGCTGATCCCGCAATGCCCACCGGACCTACCCACGACGCCTGCCGAGCTGATCCCGCGACGCCAGCCGAGCCGACCCGCGATGTCCGCGGGCCTGAGCAGCGATCTTTGTCGGCCGGATCACGCCTTCGAGGAGCGGTCCGGGCGCGCGGGAATCGACACGACCAGCGAGGATGGAAGGCTGCCGGGTTCGTAGCCAGCGAAGCCGGTGGAAACCAGGACGATCAAGACCAGCCACGCCTACGCTGACCGGCTTCTCACCTGGGCGGTACGGTGCGAGGACTTCTAGGAGGACGTCAATGAGCTATCCCCCGCCGCCGGCTGACGGCGCGCCGGACCCGTACCAGCCGCCGCAGCCCCCGCCCGCCGACCCGACCTTGCAGTACCCGCCGCCCTATTCACCGCCGACCAGCCCCGCGCCGACCAGTGGCGGTCCCGGCTATGGTCAGCCGACCAGTGGCGCCCCGGGCTACGGTCAGCCGACCAGTGGCGCCCCGGGTTACAGCCCGCCGCCCACCAGCGGTCCGGGCTACGGCGCCCCGACCAGCGGTTACGGCCAGCCCGGCTACCCGCCGCCGCCCGGCTACCCGCCCACCGGTGACAAGAACCCGTTCGGTGGCCCGGCGCAGTTCGGCCAGCCCGCCTACGGCTCGCCGTATGGCCCGCCCCAGGTGATGCCGACGAACACGATGGCGATCCTGTCGCTGGTGTTCGCGTTCATCTTCGCGCCGGTCGCGATCGTTCTCGGTCACCTCGCCAAGAAGCAGATCTCCCGCAGCGGCGAGCAGGGCGGTGGTCTGGCCACCGCCGGCCTGGTCCTGGGTTACATCTTCACCGGCATCATGGTGATCTATTGCGCGGTTGTCATCGCGGCGATCGTGTTCAGTGCCGGTACCAGTGGCACCAGCACCTACTGACGCGCGCAGCTGAGGTCGTGCCGGCCGACGGGGGTGCCGGCCGGCAGGACGACCCTCAGCGGAACTGCGCCTCACGGACGCTGTTGCCACCGTCGACCACCAGCATCTGGCCGGTGATGTACGACGCGGCCGGCGAGCAGAGGAATGCCACTGCTGCCGCGACCTCGTCCGGGGTTCCGGGGCGGCCGATGGGCGTACCCAATCCCTGTTTGATCTCGGTGACCGTCGAGGCCGCGGTGTAGATGGTCCCGGGGGCCACGCAGTTGACGTTGATCCCGTCGGCGACCAACTCCATGGCGAGCGCCCGGGTGAGACCCACCACGCCCGCCTTGGCCGCGGCGTAAGCCGCCTCGGTGGGCAGCGCGTTCACCGGCCCGGCGGTGGCCGCCAGGTTCACGATCCGGCCCCAGCCCCGCTCCGACATGCTGCCGCAGAACGCCCGGCTGCACAGGAACGCGGTGCTCAGGTTCCGATCGATCTCGGCCTTCCACTCGTCGTAGGTGAGCTGGGCCACCGGGCGGAGCACCTCGGGGCTGGCACGGCTCGCCAGACCGGCGTTGTTGACCAGCACCTCCACGTCGCCGAGCTGGTCGGAGATCGCGTCGGCGAGGGCGCCCACCTCGGACTCGTCGGTGAGGTCGGCCACAAAACCGGTCACGCCGAGCTCGGAGGCCCGCTCGTGGATGCGGCGGGTGGTGGACACGATGGCCACCCGGGCGCCGAGATCACGCAGCCGGCGGGCGATCGCGTAGCCGATACCGTCGGGGCTGCCGGCCCCGGTGACCAGGGCGACCTTCCCGTCCAGGCGGAGTGTCACCGGGCCGTCGGCGGCCGCCTCGATCTCCGCCTCGACGAGCTCCTGCATGTCGGTGGCCGGTGGCGGCACGATGTCGCCGGCCTCGGCGGGGACATCGGAATCGGCCGGGTTGTCGGGGACGCCGGAGCGTGGTGGCCGGCCGGCGGCGGGGCGTGTGGTGTCGCGCCGGGACGGACTGCCCCCGGTGGAACGGGCGTCGAAGACCATGCGGCGATCCTGCCTGCTCCGGAAGTCCTGGGCAAACATCGTGTCACTGTGGCGTACCGGACGTCCGCCGGAAAACGGTCAGCCGGAACCCAGCGGACGGAACGGGCCCTCCTCGACGAAAACGAGGGGAGCATGCTCACCGTAACGGGCCAGCAACTCCTGCCGGGTCCGTTCCAGCTCACGAGTGCCGACCTCGACGCCGGAACCGTCGTGCCGGCTGCCGACCGTGGTGATCGACAGCTCGCGGGCCGACCAGTAGGGCAGGTCGGCCACCAGCCGGTCGTGCCAGGTGGTGAGTTCGGACACGGCGTGGGCGGCGTCCCGGACGACCACACAGGTGTCCTCGGCACTGGCCCGGATGAAGTCGTCGAAGGCGGCGTCCGGCACCCGGAACACCACCGCCCGGACCTTCGCCTGGTCGACCTCCAAGCCGGCGAAGCTGTCCGCGAACCGCTCCCGCCCGGTCCGGTCGATCAGCTCCATCACGGCGGCCAGCCGCGGTGGGGTCACCGGCATCCGCCGGCCGCCGACCGTCGTGTACTGCGCGGGCCGGTTGAACTCGCAGCCGGGCGTCCGCCAGCCACCGCCCGGCACGTCGGCGGGCCGGGCGCCCGCGTCGTCGCCCTCGCCGCACGCCGGGGCGGTCATCACGAGCGCTCCGGCGAGCAGCAGGCGGAGCATTCGATCGCGATACATGGCATCCCCCTTCAATACCCCGGTACGGCCGCCAGTCCAAACAACGCCATCACCGGGTGCTCCGGGGCGGATCAGCGCCGATTTACCTGGAAAGAGGCCCGGTGCAGGATCACCACGGCGACTCCGGCGACCAGCAGAAGCAGGCCGGGCAGCGTGCTCGCCCGCGGCACCTGATCCAGCCACCACCAGGCGAGCAGGGCGGCGCCCGGCACCTCCAGCAGGATCAGCACGCTGACCGTGGTCGCCGAGGTGTGCTGCAGCGCGTAGTTGAACATCGAGTGCCCGAGCAGTTGGGCGCCGGCCACGATCGCCAGGATCGCCGCCCAGGTCCGTCCGTCGTACCCACTCAGATCCACACCGAAGATCAGGCAGACGGCGAGCAGGACCACCGCGCAGGTGCCGTAGCAGATCCAGGTGTACGTGGTGGTGCTCAACTCGGTCCGGGCCCGCTCGCCGAGCGCGGTGTAGACGGCCGCGAAGACCGCCCCGAGCAGTGCCAGCACATCGGCGAGGACGGCCTGGGCCGAGACGCCGAGATCCGCACCGGTGGCCCAGGCCGCGCCGGCCACCGCCAGCCCGATGCCGATCCACCCGGCGGTCGACGGCCGCCGGCCCTGCGCCGCCGCGATCAGGCCCTGCCACACCGGCTGGGTGGCGACCAGCGCGGCGGCGGTGGCCACCGAACCGAGTTGCACGCTCGGCATCCAGGTGGCGAAATGTGCGGCCAGCGCCAATCCGGCCAGCACCGAGAAGACTCCGGCCATCCCGCGAGCGGCGTGGCGCACCTCGGCCCGCCGGGGCCCGACGGCAAACGGGGTGAGGGCGGTCGCGGCGATCGCATTACGCCAGAACGCGATGGCCAGAGCCGGTGCGGCCGCGAAGGCGATCAACGGGCCGGACGAGCTGACGGCGAGGACCGCGACGGCCAGCGCGACGACGGTAGGTGCTGGTGAGCGCATATTCATCCCCGGCCGTCGCTTCTTGCGTAGTCGTGCGCCACAGTTTGCGACCCTCTATTGGCGGACAGTGATGGAATCGCTACAGTCACCGACGGCTCACTGTCCGTTTCCATCCCTCGATGCCTCGGAAGCCGAATCACATGTCTTCGTACCGTGCGGTCGTGTTTGACTTTTTTGGCACTTTGACCCGGTCTGTCCAGCGCGGCCCACAGCACGCGGACATCGCCAGGGCCCTCGGCGCCGATCCGGACGCCGTCACCGGCGTCCTCAACCGCACCTTCCGGGCCCGCGCCCGCGGCAGCTACGGCTCGGCCGAGGCCACCCTCCGCTGGGTCATCGAACAGGCCGGCGGCCGCCCCCACCCCGGCGCCATCCGCGCAGCCATGCCGGCCCGCGTCGACGCCCTCCGCGCCGACACCAGGCTGCGACCGGAAGCAATCAGCGCCCTCACCGCCATCCGAAGCCGGGGCGTGCGCACCGCCGTGATCAGCGACTGCACCCACGAACTCCCCGCCTTCCTGCCCAGCCTCCCGGTGGCACCCCTGCTGGACGCCCAGATCTTCTCGGTCGAGCTGGGCATCTGCAAACCCGACCCGGAGATCTACCTGGCCGCCTGCGACCGGCTCGGAGTGGCCCCCGCCGACTGCCTGTACGTCGGCGACGGCGGCAGCCACGAACTCACCGGAGCCGCGGCCGTCGGCATGACCCCCGTGCGGCTGACCGCTCCTGATCTCGCCAATCACCTGGTCTTCGACGCCGACACCAACTTCGCCGGCCGCACCGTCCGATCCCTGACCGAGGTGCTGACCCTCCTCGACCCGATTCCCGCCATGGTCTGACCGCGGTCCGGTCACGGTTTACTGCCCTTTTTTCGGTACGCCGCAAGGGCCGGACAAGAGCAACCAGTGGCCCCCGGACCGCCACGCGAGGCAGGCGCCGGCCCCGGACCGCAACGCGACCGCCGGGCGGATGCGCCACTCACCGGCTACTCCTGTCGCCGCTGATCGTGCTCCCGTCGGCGCCCGCGTTGCCGATTCGCCCGCGATGTCGATTCGCCTGCTTTGTCGGTTTCGATCAGCACCCGCCTCGCCGCCCTCCGGCCAGGTGCCCACGTCGCTTTCCGGCGGCGCCCACCTCAGTGCCATCCGGTCGGCGGCCGGGTCGTTGCTTTCATCAGCGCCCGGGTCGTTGTCCACAGGTGTTCGCGGGGTTGTCCACAGGGCGTACGACGTCGTCCGCTGGGGCACTCGGGGCGTGGAAGGATGGACCGGTGAGCAACGGAGTGCTGGAAGAGGCGATCAAAAAGGCGGCCATCGCCTGGATCTCGGTGGCCGACGGCCCGGCCTACGCGCTCTGGTGCATGCCGGCCGATTCCTCGCTGGTGGTCGTCAGCGGCCCGGGCGAGCAGTTCGCTCCCGGCCTGGCCGAGGCGGACCGGGCTACGGTCCGGCTGCGCGGTGATCACGGCGGCTTGATCGTGCTGGCCGAGGCCACCGTCACCCGCTTGACCCCAGGCAGCGACGAGTGGAACGAGATCGCCCCACAACTCGCCGGCAAACGACTCAACGCCACCGGCAGTGCCACCGATGTGGTCGCCAGATGGTCGGCCGACGGCTGCGCGGTGGTCCGCCTCACCCCAGCCGCCGAGTCCGCCATCGGCGCCGCCGACATCCCCGCCGAGTCCCACGCCGAACCACCGCGCGACTCCCCAGCCCGGGCCGAGACCCCACGCCCGTTCCGCCTCCACCACGTCCGCAAGCCAGGCTGACACCCACACGCGCACGGCCAGGCGCGCACGGCAAGCAGGCACGCGTTGGGCCGGGGTCGGGCGGCGCGGGCGGACCTGGACGAGGGAGGCCGCTCGGGCTGCGGAGGTCTCCTGGGCCGGGTTCGCGGGCGGGCTGGGTCGGGGCGGTCAGCCGATGAAGGGCGGGACCGCTATGCGGCCCTCGGCTACCGGCCAGACGTGGCCGGTGACCGTGGCGGACTGGGCGATGCCCGCGGAAGCTGTGACTGTGCAGTGGAGGCGGGACGGGCGCTTCATCTCGATGCCCTGGTGGATGCGGTAGGAGAACGTTCCGTCTGCCGGGAGCCAACCGGCCGATATCAGCCACACGCCTAAGCCCAGAGCCGCCGAGCCGGTGGCCGGATCCTCCGGAACGGAGCTTCCGGCCACGAAGACGCGCGCGTGGGCCTCGCCGGACGTTCCGGGATCGGTTGACGAGATGGGAGACACAGGCGAGGACGAGGACGGCGGCACAACCGAGGACGGCGGCACAACCGAGGACGGGGTCAGGGTCGGGGTCACGGGCAGGGACGGGGTCCAGGCGAAGACGGCCAGGTCGGTCAGGTTCAGGGACAGGAGGGCCTGGTGGTTCAGGTGGATTCTGGGGAGGGCGGTACGCCGTACCGGAAGATAGGTCCAATCCAGGCCGCAACCCGCCGGGCGGGGGACCGCCTCGCCGTCGCCCGCGTAGTCCTCGGCCGTCAGGCCGGTTGCGGCGAGCAGGGGCTCCGGGGGGACCGGAGCGCCCAGGCTGGGCGCCGCGCCGGTCAATGTGGCCGCGCCCGACTCGGTGACGGTCAGCGGCAGCAAACCCGCGCCGCACTCCTGGATCACCTGGCCGGCCGGGATGATGCCGCGGCGCATGGCGGTCACCGCCGCGCCGACGCTGGGGTGGCCGGCGAACGGGAGTTCCGTCTCGGGGGTGAAGATCCGGATGTGGTGGGTGGCGTCCGGTGTGGTGGGCGGGAGCAGGAAAACCGTCTCGGACAGGTTGAACTCGCGGGCCAGCGCCTGCATCTGGGCGGTGGCCAGGGCCTCGGCGCCGAACACGACCGCCAGAGGATTGCCGGCGAACGGCCGATCCGTGAACACGTCGACGATCTCGTACGCCAAGGTGGACATGCCCGGACCCTAACCTAGTCTGAGGTCGTGACCATGGGGACGAGGGTTTATCTGGCTCGCCTCGCGGGTCTTCCGGTGTTCGACCCGATCGGCGACCGCGTCGGGCGGGTGCGTGACGCGGTGATCCGGCTGCGCACCACGAACCGGCCGCCGCAGATCGTCGGGCTGGTCGGTGAGATGGCCCTGCGGCGCCGGATCTTCCTGCCGATCGGGCGGGTCACCAGCATGGACGCCGAGTCCGTGATGCTCGGGACGGGGTCGCTGAACCTGCGGCGGTTCGAGAAACGCCCGAACGAGCTGCTGGTGCTGGAGGATCTGCTGGACCGCCGGGTGACGGTGGTGCCGGAGCAGGACGACGGGCCGGATCATGCCGGCACGGTGGTGGACATCGGCATGGAGCTGAACCGCAACACCGAGTGGATCATCACGCGGGTGGCGGTCCGGGAGCACACCGGCCGGCTGGCCCGCCGGGGACATGTCTTTCAGGCGGAGTACGACCGGGTTCGTGGGCTGGTCGGGCCGACCGACGCGCAGGGCACCGCGAACACGATCGCGCTGCTGGACCAGATGCGCCCGGCCGACGTGGCCAACTCGCTGCAGGACATGCCGGACGCCCGCCGCAACGAGGTGGCCGCGGCGATGGACAACCGGCGGCTGGCCGACGTGCTGGAGGAGCTGCCCGAACACGACCAGGTGGACATCCTGGTCGCGCTGGACCGGGAACGCGCCGCCGACGTGCTGGAACGGATGGATCCGGACGACGCCGCCGACCTGCTCGCCGAACTGCCGCAGACCGAACAGGCGGTGCTGCTGGACCTGATGGAACCGGAGGAGGCGGCGCCGGTGCGGCAGCTGATGAGCTACCGGCCGGGCACCGCGGGCAGTGTGATGACCTCGGAACCGGTGATCCTCACCCCGGACGCCACGGTGGCGGAGGCGCTGGCCCGGATCCGGAACCCGGAACTGTCGTCGGTGATCGCCGCCCAGGTCTTCGTGGCACGTGCGCCGAGTGCCACACCGACGGGTAGATACCTGGGCATGGTGCATTTTCAGCGGCTGCTGCGGGAGCCGCCGGCCTCGATCGTGGGTGGCCTGGTGGACAGCGGCATCGACCCGTTGCGGACCGAGACCGGACTGTTGGAGATCACCCGGCGGATGGCGACGTACGACCTGGTGGCGATGCCCGTGGTGGACTCGACGAACCGGCTGCTGGGCGCGGTGACCGTGGACGACGTGCTGGACCACTCGCTGCCGCGGGACTGGCGTGACCGGGACACCCACGAGGAAGCCTCATGAGCGAGAATCGACGCGACCGGCTGGACCAGCCGATCCAGCCGGGCCGGGTGAAGCTGCCCAAGTTCGATCCGGAGGCGTTCGGCCGCTGGTCGGAGGGGATCGCCCGGTACATGGGCACGGCGAAGTTCATCGTCTACATGACGGTGGTGATCACCGGCTGGTTCCTGTGGAACAGCCTGGCGCCGGAGCGGATCCAGTTCGACCCGTACCCGTTCATGTTCCTCACCCTGGCCCTCTCCCTGCAGGCGTCGTACGCCGCGCCGCTGATCCTGCTGGCCCAGAACCGGCAGGCCGACCGGGACCGCCTGATCATGGAGGAGGACCGGCGGCGGGCGGCGATGCAGAAGGCCGACACCGAGTTCCTGGCCCGGGAGATCGCCTCCCTGCGGATCTCCCTGGGTGAGGTCGCGACCAGGGATTTCCTCCGTTCGGAGCTGACCCGGCTGGCCGACGAACTGGACGAGGCGGCCCACCGGCGGGAGAAGCGCCTGCGGATGGAGCGCGACGAGGAGCACACCTGACCGCGACGTAGAGTGGGCTGCATGTCCGCTCCTGCCTCCACGCTCGAGGACGCCATCCAGGCCGCTCTGGCGACCGTGGACGACCCCGAGATCCGCCGCCCGATCACCGACCTCGGCATGGTCTCGGGCTTCACCGTGAGCGACGACCTGGTCAAGGTCGATCTGCTGCTCACCGTCGCCGGCTGCCCGCTGCGGGACAAGCTGAACAGCGACATCACCGACGCCCTGACGAAGATCCCCGGCATCGACCGGGTGGAGATCAACTTCGGGGTGATGAACGAGGAACAGCGCAAGGCCCTGCAGACCACCCTGCGCGGCGGCGGCGAGTCCGCCGAGCCGGTCATCCCGTTCGCCCAGCCCGGCTCCCGGACCAGGGTGTACGCGGTGGCCAGCGGCAAGGGAGGCGTCGGCAAGTCCAGTGTCACGGTCAACCTGGCCGCGGCGCTGGCCAAGCGGGGCCTGTCGGTCGGTGTGATCGACGCGGACATCTACGGCCACTCGGTGCCGCGGATGCTCGGTGTCGAGTCCCGGCCCACCCGCGTCGAGGAAATGATCATGCCGCCGCAGTCGCACGGCGTGAAGGTGATCTCGATCGGCATGTTCACCGCCGGGAACGCCGCGGTGGTCTGGCGCGGCCCGATGCTGCACCGGGCGCTCCAGCAGTTCCTGGCCGACGTCTACTGGGGTGACCTGGACGTGCTGCTGCTCGATCTGCCGCCGGGCACCGGTGACGTGGCCATCTCGCTGGCCCAGCTGCTGCCGAACGCGGAGATCCTGGTCGTCACCACCCCGCAGATGGCCGCCGCCGAGGTGGCCGAGCGGGCCGGCGCGATCGCGCTGCAGACCCACCAGCGCCTGGTCGGTGTGGTGGAGAACATGTCCTGGCTGGAGCTGCCGGACGGCTCCCGGATGGAGGTCTTCGGCGCCGGCGGCGGCGAGACGGTCGCCGACTCGCTCTCCACCACCATCGGTGCGCGGGTGCCGCTGCTGGGTCAGATCCCGCTGGACACCCGGGTGCGGGAGGCCGGTGACGGGGGCACCCCGATCGTGCTGGCCGAGCCGGACGCCCCGGCCGCGAAGGCGCTGGACGGTGTCGCCGACAAGCTGGCGATCCGCCGCGAGTCCCTGGTCGGCAAGCCGCTCGGCCTGATGGTCAACGCCAAACGGGGCTGAACCAGGCGACCGACGCGATTCGCCGCCGGGCGAAGCGGAGCAGTCCTACGTCGCGTCCAGGTCGTAACGCTGCGCCGGTCGGGTGGCCTCCACGGGGGCCGTCTCGACCGGCGTCGCGCCTTTGCGGATGTCGACGGCGGAGGCCACGTCGTTCAGCTCGGTCTTGACCCCGTTGAGGTCCTGCTTCACGTCGTCGAAGAGGGTCTGGATCGGCTTCCGGATGGCCTGCTCGTCCTCTTCGCTGAGCAGGTGCTTGCGAATGAACGCCTTCGGGTGCAGGTCTTCGAGCTGGATGTCGGTGCCGAGCTCACGGCTCAGGTCGGCGGTCGCGCCCTGGGCCATGTTGCGCAGGCCACGCAGCATGCGCAGGCCGTCACCGATCACCTTGGGCAGCCGCTCCCCGAAGATCAGCAGCGCGAGCATGAGCAGCGCGCCGATCTCCCACCAGTTCAGATTCTCGAACACGTCCGGCCTCCCAGCCTGTCCCGCGCCCAGACTACGCACGCATGCTGTGCGCGGACACCCCGGCAGCTGTCAGTTGTTGTCCGCGGCGAGCGTCACCGAGGCCGAGGCGGTCTTGGTGCCGCGACGGTACTCGACGGCCACCGTCGAACCCGGCGCGTACTTGCGGACCAGGGCGATCAGGTCGGTCCCGTCCTCCAGCGGACGACCGTCGATCTTGGTGAGCACATCACCGGCGCGGAGACCGGCGGTGGCCGCGGGGCCGGCCGGCTCGACCTTGCGCAGCCGGGCGCCGGAGGCGGTGCCGCCGGTGGTCACCTCGGCGCCGATCACCGTCCGGCGGGCCTTGCCGGTGTCGATGATGTCCTCGGCCACCCGCTTGGCCTGGTTGATCGGGATGGCGAAGGCGAGGCCGATGTTGCCGGCCTCGGTGTCGCTGTTGCCGACCGAGCGGATCACCGAGTTGACCCCGATGACCTGGCCACTCGCGCTGACCAGCGGCCCGCCGGAGTTGCCCTGGTTGACCGCGGCGTCGGTCTGGATGGCCGCGTAGTAGCGGGTGGTGCTGCCGGACTCGCCGGCCTGGATGGTCCGGTCCACGGCGCTGACGATGCCGTAGGTGACGGTGTTGACCAGGGCGAGGGGTGAACCGAAGGCGAGCACCGGGTCACCGACGGCGATCTCGTCGGAGTTGCCCAGCGCGACCGGGGTCAGGCCGTCCTTTGCGACTTTGATCACTGCCACGTCGGACTCCGGGTCGCGGCCGACGAGTTTCGCGGAGGCGGTGGAACCGTCCGAGAACGAGACCGACAGGGTGTCGTCGGCGCTCTCCACCACGTGGTCGTTGGTGATCACGTAGCCGTCCGTGGAGACCACGAAACCGGAGCCGATCGCGCCGCTGACGCGCACCGTGACGACGCTCGGCAGCACCCGCTCGGCCACCCCGGCCAAGGAGTCGGGGTCACGCTGCGTGCTCTCCGGGACGTTCTGCCCGGACGCGCCGAGCTGGGTGCCGCCGCCCTCGACATAACCGCCGCGGACCGCGAAGACGAAGCCGAGAGTGCCGCCGACGGAGCCCGCGAGCAGGGCCGTGACCAGCGCGATCGCCAGGATCGAGAACTGGCCGCGACGGGGCTGGTCGGGGTCCGGCGCGGGGTCCAGCGGGACGCCGCCGGTGGACGGAGGGGGCGGGAGCACCACGGCTGACGCAGCGTAGGGATCACGCCACGGGTCGGACTGCGCTTCCGACCACCAGTGCGACTCCGGCTGATACGGCTCGCCGGGGGCATGGGTGCTCGGTGGCCGGCGCCAATTCCAGCCGTCGGTCACGTCGGTGCCTCCTCCACTCGCCCGGCTCCGCGCATCCAGGATGACACGGATTCACCGGTTCACACCTTGCCACGGGTCCGCTCCCGCGCCGAACGGACTGTTTATCCATCGACGGCACGGTGCATCACCGGAGAACATCGCTCTACTCTCTTATCCGATGTGCGCGTTTTCCGGCGCGCGCCATCGTCACTGCTGTACGGAGGTCGTCATCATCGGTCCCGCTCGTTCATTCGGTCAGCCGGCGGCTCAGTCAATACCGTTCGCCGAGACCTATGCCACCGAGGACCCGGTTCTGCAGACCGCGCGTGCCCTGGCGCACGAGCTCGGCCTGCCCAGCGTCTCCCCCGGGGCCGGCTCCGTGCTGCGCCTGCTGGCCGCCGCGGGCAGCGCCAAGGCCGTGGTCGAGATCGGCACCGGCACCGGCGTGAGTGGCATCTGGCTGCTCGGCGGGATGCGCCCGGACGGGGTCCTCACCACCATCGACGTCGAGCGCGAGCACCAGCGGATCGCGCGGCGGATCTTCCAGGAGGCCGGGTACGCCCCCGGCCGCACCCGGATCATCAGCGGCCGGGCGCTGGACGTGCTCCCCCGGCTGTCCGACGGCGCGTACGACCTGATCTTCGTGGACGCCGACACCGCCGAGTTCGCCGCCTGCACCGAGGCCGCCCTGCGCCTGCTCCGGCCGGGCGGGGTGCTGATCGTGAACGGGGCGCACGCGGGCGGCCGGATCAACGACCCGTCCGCCCGTGACGTGGACACCCTGACCGTCCGGGAGACGGTGAAGGCGATCCGGGAGTCCGAGGAGTGGATCCCCGCGGTGATCCCCTCAGGCGCCGGCCTGCTGACCGCCGTCAAGCGCTGACAGCCAGCGCAGCAGCGTCCGGGCGCCCCAGCCGGTGGCGCCCTTGGTCAGCTCCGCGTCGTCCGCCTCGGCCCAGCTCGGGGCGGACATGTCGAAGTGCGCCCACCGGGTGTCGCCGAAGAAGTCGCGCAGGAACAGCGCGGCCATCACCACCCCCGGGCCGGGTGACGCGTTGACCCGGTCGGCGATGTCGCTGCGCATCAGCTCGGTGTAGTCGTCGGACAGCGGCAGCCGCCAGATCTGCTCGCCGGCCGCCGTGCCGGCCGCGGTCAGCGCGGTGGCCAGGTCGTCGTCCGGGGTGAGCAGTGCGGCGGTGCGCTTGCCGAGGGCCACCGCGTTGGCTCCGGTCAGGGTGGCCACGGTGACCGTCAGATCGGGGCGGACGTGCTCCGCCGAATACCCCAGAGCGTCCGCCAGGACCAGCCGGCCCTCCGCGTCGGAGTTGGTGTTCTCGCTGGTCGAGCCGTCGTAGTGGGTGATCACGTCACCGGGCCGGAAGGCGGCGGCCCCGACCGCGTTCTCGGCGAGCGGCAGGAGGGCCGTCACGCGTACCGGCAGGTTCAGATCGGCGGCGGCCAGGGTCGCGGCGGCGACCGCCGCCGCCCCACCCATGTCCTTCTTCATCAGTTTCATGCTGTCCCGCGGCTTGATCGAGATGCCGCCGGTGTCGAAGGTGATGCCCTTGCCGACCAGTGCCACGTGGGTGGTCGCGCCGTCCGGCCGCCAGGAGACCTCGACGAAACGCGGCGGGGTCACCGAGCCACCGCCGACGGCCCGCAGGCCACCGAAGCGCTCCAACTCGTCACCCGCGCGCACGGTCACGGTCAGGCCGGGCCGGCTCGCCGCCTCCGCGACGACCTGGGCGGCGAACCACTCCGGGTTCTTCACCGAGGACGGCGTGTTGGTCAGGTCCCGGGCCAGCCACACGGCACGGGCGGTGATCTCGGCGCGGGTGAGGCTGTCGGCGTACCGCGAAAGGTCGTCGGCCCGCAGACGGACCTCGCCGGAGCGGACCGGTTTCGCCGCGTCCCGGTATCGGTAACCGCCCAGCCAGAGGCCCTCGGCCAGGCCACGCAGCGCGGCCGGGTCCAGCCCCGCCGGGATCAGGACATGCAGGGTCTCGTCGTCGGCCACCTCGCGGATCGCGGCGGCGCCCGCCGCCCGCCAGTCCGCCTCGGCGCCGTCGCCGACACCGGCCAGCAGGACCCGGGACGGCTGCCGCAGCGGCCGGGGCAGCACGGTGACCCGGCCGGCACCGGTGTCCGGCGCCAGGGCCTCGACCTCGGCGCCGACCTCGCCCGGCACCGGCGAACCGGCCGGGACGAGCCAGGTGGACGTCTCGTCGGGGACGTCCGTCAATCGGATGGTGAACACGGGAGGATGACCTTTCCGTAAGACGTGGAAAGCCCGCCGGTACGGGCGGTACCGTACCGGCGGGCTCGCGTGAAACGTCAGCCGGCGATCGACTTCAACGCGTCACCCAGCGCGTTGGCCTCGTCCGGAGTCATCTCAACGACGAGACGGCCACCACCCTCCAGCGGGACGCGCATGACGATGCCACGACCCTCCTTGGTGACCTCCAGCGGACCATCGCCCGTCCGCGGCTTCATCGCCGCCATCTTGTCTCCCCTCAGACCTACGTCAGGGTCGGTGGGTTGCCCCACAGCCACTTGCTCCTGGAATGCCAGCAGCCACGTCACGTGCTCAGCCCCACGCGACGCGGTGCTCGTTTCCGACCGGCGGCCCGCTCAGGCCGTTTCACGCTTCCGCGCGCCGCGACCCACCGTGCCGATCAAACATTTTCCCTGATGAACACCGGCGAACCCAAACCCAGCCCGGGCGGATGTGACAGCGTCTAGCATATCGCCTTTCCTGCTGTCACAATGTGCGGTCATGCAGGCGCGGTCCGCACTCTTCGACCTGTACGGTGACTATCTGCGCGCCCGTGGTTCCCGCGCCCCCGTCTCCGCCCTGGTCAGACTGCTTGCTCCGCTCGACATCGCGGCGCCGGCGGTCCGCACCGCAGTGTCGCGAATGGTGCGACAGGGATGGCTGCATCCGCTACGTCTCGCCACCGGACCGGGCTACGTTCTCACCCCGAAAGCCGCGCGACGACTCGACGAAGCGGCCGCCAGGGTGTACCGGACCGGTCGCGGCGGATGGGACGGCCGCTTCGACATGATCCTCCTGCACCAGCCGGTCGCACGGCCGGACGCGGCCCGCCTCACCTATCTGGGCTACGGATCGCTGAGCGAACAGGTGTGGGTGGCGCCCCGGGCGTCCGACGAGACGGAGGCCGCGCTGACCGAGGCGGGCGTGGGGTACGAGCGGTTCAGCGCCGCGCACACGGCCGGTTCGGTGGGGGCGAACGGGATAGTGGCCCGCGCCTGGGATCTGGGGCGAATCGGACGGTCGTACGAGGAGTTCGTCGAATCACTACAACCCGTCGTCAAGGCGGTCACTCCACGTAGTACCGATGAGGAGGCGTACGCGGCGAGGTTCCGTCTGGTCCATGCGTGGCGCTCGATCGTCTTTCCCGACCCGCAACTGCCGTCCGCGCTGCTGCCCCCGGGCTGGCCCGGGGTGAAGGCCGCCGCCTTCTTCGACAAGCACGCGGCCCGGCTGCGGACACCGGCCGACCGGCATGTGGACAGGACACTTCGTGGAGCACGTGTGGGACCCTCGGAGACATGACCGCCATCCGACCGCCCCACCCTCCGCCCAAAAACGGACTGAAGGCTGACTCGCTGCTCGTCGACCGTACTGACGCGGTCGTCACCCTGACCCTGAACCGGCCCGAGGCGATGAACAGTTTCACCGTCGACCTCAAGGAGGCGCTGCGGGACACCCTCGCCTCGCTGGAGAGCGACCGGTCCTGCCGGGCCATCGTGCTGACCGGCGCGGGCGGCGCCTTCTCCGGCGGTCAGGACCTGCGCGAGCACGCCACCCTGCTCCAGGCCGGGGGCACCGATCTCAACACCGTGCAGGTGCACTACAACCCGATCGCGCAGCGGCTGGCGAACATGCCGAAGCCGGTGATCGCGGCGGTGCGCGGGATGGCCGCCGGGGCGGGCGCCTCACTGGCCCTGCTCGCCGACTTCCGGATCGGTGGCCCGAAGACCAGCTTCCTGATGGCGTTCGCCAACGTGGGCCTGGCCGGGGACAGCGGCATCTCCTGGTCGCTGCCGCGGATCGTCGGCCACGCCAAGGCGGTCGAGCTGCTGCTGCTCGCCAAGCCGGTGAAAGCCGACGAGGCGAGCCGGATCGGCATGCTCACCGAGCTGCTGGAGGACGACGAGCAGGTGCTGCCGCGAGCCCAGGAGCTGGCCGCGCGGCTGGCCGCCGGGCCGACCGTGGCCTACGGCGCGATCAAGCGGGAGCTGTCCATCGCCACCGCCGGCACCCTCTCCGACGCCCTGGCGGCCGAGGCGCAGGCCCAGTCGATCTGCGGCGCGACCGCGGACCATCAGGCCGCGGTCACCGCCTTCGTGAACAAGCAGAAGCCCGAATACCAGGGCCGCTGAGGACTACTCGTCCTCGTCCTCCTCCTCGGGGTCCTGGTTCTTCTCGACCCCGAGGACGAAGGCCTGCATGGCCAGCTCGTCACCGGACGGCCAGACATACGTCGGCAGCTCGGCCGGGCCCAGCTCCAGCACGTGCGACCAGAACTGGCGCACCGCCTCCGCCGGATTCACCGCCTCGATCGGCATCGCCACACTGACCAGCCACGCCTTCTTGTCGGCCGCGCCGCCCAGGGCGGTGGCGAACCGCTGGAACGTCGCCTCGTCGGCCGGCCCGGCACTCAGGCCGGCCGCCGCGACCGGCTCGTCGAAGGCCCGCCGCAGGTACCACAGAGCCAGCTCGCCGCCGTCTGCCTTCTCCACCCGGGCCAGGGCCACCACGTGCTCGTCGGCGACCAGCAGGACCTCGTCACCGACCGCCGCGGCCGCTGCTGAGGGGGCGGCGGGCACCGTCACCGCGTCGTGCTGGAACAACCGCTCGGTCGCCCACTGCCCTTCCGGAATGATCACCACGAACTGAGCCATGGTGTCATCTCATCACGGGCACCCAGCAGTCCGTGAGGTGGTCGTCCACCATGCCGGTGGCCTGCATCAACGCGTACGCGGTGGTCGGGCCGACGAACTTCAGGCCACGCTTCTTCAGCGCCTTGGCCATGGCCGTGGACTCCGGGGTGACCGCCGGGACGTCGGCGAGAGCGCGCGGCCGGTCCCGGCGCGGCGGCGCGAACGACCAGAGCAGCCCGGTCAGATCCAGCCCGGCCGCCACCCGGGCGTTGTGCAGAGCCGCGTCGATCTTCATCCGGTTCCGGACGATCCCCGGATCGGCCATCAGCCGGGTCGCGTCGGCCTCGGTGAACGCGGCGACCCGCGCGATCGAGAACCCGGCGAACGCCGCCCGGAACGCCTGCCGCTTACGCAGGATTGTGATCCACGACAGCCCGGACTGGAAGGCCTCCAGGGTGAGCCGCTCGAACAGCGCGTCGTCGCCGCGGACCGTCCGGCCCCACTCCTCGTCGTGGTAGGCCACGTAGTCCGGCGTGCTGCCGCCCCACGGACAGCGGGCCCGGCCGTCAGCACCGACCACGGCGTCACTCACGGCAGCCGGCCTGCTCGGTGCTCACGGCAGCCGGCCCTGCTCGACCAGGCGGGCGAAACGCTTCAGGGCACCGGTGAAGCCCAGCTTCGAACCCGGCCAGAGCACCGGCCAGGCCACCTTGCCGACCGCGCCGGCCGGCAGGTGGAACCACTCGTGCAACACCACCTGGGTGCGATCGCCGGACATCGCGGTGCACCGCATCGCGCCCGGTCCCCGCAGCACCTTGCCGCAGTGCACGACCCGGACCTCGTACGGCGCGTTGACCTTGACCACCTGCAACTCGTCGCGCAGCACCGCCGGGCCGAGCGCGGTGACCGCCTCGACCAGGCTGCCCTCGCCGCCGTCGCCGTCGACCACCCGGACCCGGGTGAACGGAATCCAGTCGGACTGCCGCTCCCAGTTCATGAACGCCGCGAAGACCTGGGGTGCCGGCGCGTTGACGATCACCGTGGCGGTGAACTCGCCGGAGCCGGGACTGGCCGGGTCGCCCAGTCCCGCTGGGCCGGCCTCCGAATCGTTGCTCATCGCTTCTCCACCGGTTCCGGACCGGCCTCCATCGGGATCACCGGCGCGTCCGGGCCCGGCGGGACCGGCGGCTCCGCCGGCGGTGCCACGGCCGGGGCGAGCGCCGCCTCGCGCGCCTTGCGCAGCGCGTCGGCGTCCTCCTGACGGCCCTCACGCAGGGCGGCGACCTCGGCCTCCAGCACGCCGATCAGCTCACCCTTGTAGCCGATGTCGTACGCGGCACGCTGCAGCGCCTGGTCCACCTGCGCCATCCGGTAGCCCCGGACGACGGTGTCGAACCTGGTCCGGGAGATGTCGTCCTCGCCGAGCGGACGGTCGCCGGGCAGCGGGACCGCACGGCCATCGGGCTCGACCGGGGTCAGTCCGGGGTCGCTCCCACTCAGCAGAACGGTGACGCCGAAGACGATCGTCGCGACGACGAGAGCCACGACGATGAAGAGCAGAAGCTGACCCATGCGCACGATGTTGGCATGTCCGCTTTCCGGTGGCGAGCCCGCCACCCATGTGTCAGGTCCAGGTGAGGATCTTCTTGCGCCAGGCGTAGAGGATGCCCAGCGCCAGGACCGCCACGAAGATGCCCATCTCGGCGATCGCGAGGCCACCGAAACCGGGACGATCGAAGATCAGCGCCCAGGGAAAGAGAAATACCGCTTCCACTGCGAAAAGCACATAGAGGTACGCGTAAACGTAATACCGGATCTGCGCCTGCGCCCAGTCGCCACCGACCGGATCGATGCCGCTCTCATAGGAGATCAGCTTGCCCGCGGGCTCCGCCGGGCGCGACGGCCGGAGCAGCCGGTTCGCCCCGAACGCGGCCACGAACAGCAGCGCGCCGGCGGCCAGGAGCAGACCGAGCAGGGCGTACGACCCTAGATATCCCGCCACGATAGTGCAGCCTACTAAAGAGCACTGGATGTCCCCGCCACCACATGGCTACTGTGGGCAACGGTCCGGGACCACTTCGTAAGGGGCGGCGACGTAGTGTGGAACTGACGATTTGCGGACCGGGTCATCGACGAACGTCCGCGCCTTCTGGAGGTTGAGATCGTGGCCGCTCCCGCGAAGCGAGTCGAGCAACTGGACCGTGTGGTCATCCGGTTCGCCGGTGACTCCGGCGACGGCATGCAGCTCACCGGCGACCGATTCACCTCGGAGACCGCGCAGCTCGGCAACGACATCTCGACACTGCCGAACTTCCCGGCGGAGATCCGCGCACCGGCCGGCACCCTGCCCGGGGTCTCCAGCTTCCAGGTGCACTTCGCCGACTACGACATCCTGACCCCCGGCGACGCCCCCGACGTCCTGGTGGCGATGAACCCGGCCGCCCTCAAGGCCAACCTGGCCGAACTGCCGGCCGGCGCCGACATCATCGTCAACACCGACGAGTTCACCCGCCGCAACCTGGCCAAGGTCGGCTACGCCGTGAGCCCCCTGGAGGACGGCTCGCTCGCCGAGTTCGCCGTGCACCCGGTGGCCCTCACCTCGCTCACCCTGGGCGCCCTCAGCGAGCTGGGCGTCGCCAAGAAGGACGGCGAGCGCGCCAAGAACATGTTCGCGCTCGGCCTGCTCTCCTGGATGTATTCGCGGCCGTTCGAGTCGACGCTGCGGTTCCTGGAGCGCAAGTTCGCCAAACGGCCCGACCTGGTGGCCGCGAACAAGGCGGCGTTCCAGGCCGGGTGGAACTACGGCGAGACCACCGAGGCGTTCTCGGTGCGCTACGAGATCAAACCGGCGAAGATGCGGCCCGGCAACTATCGCAACATCACCGGCAACCAGGCGCTGTCCCTCGGGCTGGTGGCCGCCGCGGTGCGCTCCGGGCTGCCGGTCTTCCTCGGCGCCTACCCGATCACCCCGGCCTCGGACATCCTGCACGAACTCTCCAAGCACAAGCGGTTCGGCATCACCACGATGCAGGCCGAGGACGAGATCGCGGCGATCGGGGCGGCGCTGGGTGCGGCGTACGGCGGCGCTCTGGGTGTCACCACCACCTCCGGGCCGGGCGTGGCGCTCAAGGGCGAGACCATCTCCCTAGCCATCGCCCTGGAGCTGCCGCTGGTGATCGTCGACGTGCAGCGGGCCGGCCCGTCCACCGGCATGCCGACCAAGACCGAACAGGCCGACCTCAACATGGCGCTGTTCGGCCGGCACGGTGAGGCCCCGCTCGCGGTGGTCGCCCCGAAATCACCGTCCGACTGCTTCCACGCGGCCCTGGAGGCGGCCCGGATCGCCCTCACCTACCGCACCCCGGTGATCCTGCTGTCCGACAACTACGTGGCCAACGGCTCCGAACCGTGGCTGCTGCCGTCCGTCGACGAACTGCCCGATCTGCGGGTCACGTTCGCCACCGAGCCCAACGGGCCGGACGGGCGCTTCCTGCCGTACCTCCGCGATCCCGCGACCATGGCCCGCCCGTGGGCGGTGCCCGGCACACCCGGCCTGGAGCACCGCATCGGCGGTCTGGAGAAGGCCGACAAGAC
Organism: Actinoplanes sp. G11-F43; assembly: GCF_050589265.1. NCBI lineage: Bacteria > Bacillati > Actinomycetota > Actinomycetes > Micromonosporales > Micromonosporaceae > Actinoplanes > Actinoplanes sp. G11-F43. The sequence goes on along the minus strand of NZ_JBNZCE010000005.1, from coordinate 150,079 downwards.
CGGCGACATCTCGTACGATCCGGCCAACCACGAGTTCATGGTCCGCACCCGGCAGGCCCGCATCGAGGCGATCAGCGTGCCCGAGGTGGACGTGGAGGACCCGTCCGAGGACGCCTCGGTGCTCGTGCTGGGCTGGGGCTCCACCTACGGCCCGATCGGCGCCGCCTGCCGGGCACTGCGCCAGCGCGGGCTCTCCGTCGCCCAGGCGCACCTGCGGCACCTGTCGCCACTGCCGGCCAACCTCGGGGAGGTCCTCGCCGGGTACGACAAGGTCGTCGTCCCGGAGATGAACCTCGGTCAGCTGGCCGCGGTGATCCGATCCCGATATCTCGTCGACGTGGTTCCGTTCAACCAGGTCAGCGGCCTGCCGTTCACCGCCGCGACGCTGGAGAGCATGCTCGAGGACGTGGTCAAGAATGGCTGAGACGGTCGCGCTGAAACTGACCGCCAAGGACTTCAAGTCCGACCAGGAGGTGCGCTGGTGCCCCGGCTGCGGGGACTACGCGATCCTGGCCGCGGTGCAGCAGTTCATGCCGGAGCTGGGCATCCCCCGGGAGAACATCGTGTTCGTCTCCGGGATCGGGTGCTCATCCCGTTTCCCGTACTACATGAACACCTACGGGATGCACTCGATCCATGGGCGCGCCCCGGCCATCGCGACCGGGCTGTCCACCTCCCGGCCCGACCTGAGCGTCTGGGTGGTCACCGGCGACGGCGACGCGCTGTCGATCGGCGGCAACCACCTGATCCACGCGCTGCGCCGCAACGTGAACCTGAAGATCCTGCTCTTCAACAACCGGATCTACGGGCTCACCAAAGGGCAGTACTCCCCCACCTCGGAACTCGGCAAGATCACCAAGTCGACGCCGGCCGGCTCCGCGGACTCACCGTTCAACCCGCTGTCACTGGCTCTCGGCGCCGAGGCGACCTTCGTGGCCCGGACCATCGACTCCGACCGCAAACACCTCCAGTCGGTGCTGCGGGCCGCCGCCGACCACGAGGGTTCGGCGTTCGTCGAGATCTACCAGAACTGCAACATCTTCAACGACGGCGCCTTCGACCTGATCAAAGACCCGTCGTCCCGTGACGAACACCTGATCCGCCTGGAACAGGGCCAGCCGATCACCGTCGGCGATCTGAACGTCGTCCACCCGGAGGGCAGCTTCGGCCTGAAGGTCCAGGAGGGCGGCACCCCGATCGTCCACGACGCCACCGTCGACGACCCGGCCTACGCCTTCGCGCTGAGCCGGCTCTCCGGCTCCGACCTGGGCACCACCCCGATCGGCGTGTTCCGCGACGTGCGGCGCCCGTCCTACGACGAGATCGTCCGCAAACAGGTCCTGGACGCCCGGGCCCAGGCCGACGGCACCGCCGAGGAGATGCTCGACAACCTGCTGAACAGCGGCGACACCTGGACGATCCTTTAGGACCCTTTTCGGTACGCCATTCGGCCCCACAACCGCAAGAAGCAGGCCCTGCCTGGTCCGCGCGAGGTGACCCGGTGATCCGGGCCGACAGCGCGGCCGCCGGGCGAATGCGACGGCCAAACCCGCGTGCCGACTTCCGGCGCGACCCGCACCCGAAGTCACCACGCAAGCCCGCCGCCCAGACCACGTGCCAACTTCCGGCGCGACCCGCACCCGAAGTCACCACGCAAGCCCTCGTCTCGGGGGGCGTGGAGAAATTCGGGCCGAGTCGCGCCGGAAATCGGCACGCGGTTTGGGGCCTGCGGCAGGACTGAGGGTGGACACAGCGACTGCGGCACGGTGACCACCGCATTCGGCCCGGCGGTCGCGCTGTCGGCCCGGACCACCGGCTCACCTCGCGCGGACGTGGCGAGACATACTGCTTGCGGTTGTGGGAGGTGCCGGGCGTACCAGATCGGGGTCTCTGGGAAGTAACCGCACTGCCTCGAAGTAGGCGAAGGCGGTCACGTTGCAGAGGGGCTGGGCGGACAGACGCCGGGCGTCGCAGATGCGGCGCAGGTCGGCCCGGAAACTCTCGTCGACACGCTTCTTGTGGCGGGCGAAATCGGTCCGGTAGTTGCGGTAGCCGAAATCGTGCCGCCGGCAGGCGTTGGTGAAGTCGAAACCGAACGGGTTCTCCGGGGCACGGGTGCACAGGTCGGTCGACCAGTCGAAACGGTAGGCGGCCCAGCGTTTCCGGTCCAGGCGGGCGGCGTTCCAGGCGGCGGCGCTCGCCGCGGTCGGGCGGGTCCAGCCGGCGAGAACCTTGTCCCGATCAGTGGTACGCGCGGCAGCCGGCCCGGCCGGGATGATCGCCGTCAGCAGGGCCGCGACGGTCACGAGCCGGATCATGTGGGACCTCCAGCGCGCGCCCGGTGAGCTGATGTGATGTCCTACCGATGAGATCTCAAGCTTGACGGTTAAGGTGATCGCGTGCAGGCGGTTCCATGATTCATCTACCTATGGTCCGTCAGGGACCGTTACGGGCCCTCGCGGTCCGCCTGACGATGGCGTGTTCCCTGATCCTGGTCGCGGTCGCGGTGATCTATTCCGACCGGGACGGGTACCGGGACGTCAACGAGGACGGCCTGACCCTGCTCGACTGCTTCTACTACGCGGTCGTCTCTCTCTCCACCACCGGCTACGGCGACATCACCCCGGTGACCCAGGGCGCCCGCCTGGTGAACGTCCTGTTCATCACGCCCGCCCGGGTCCTCTTCCTGATCATCCTGGTCGGCACCACACTGGAGGTGCTGACCGACCAGTACCGCAAGGGCCTGCGCGTCAGCCGGTGGAGGAGCAAGTTGAAGGACCACGTGATCATCTGCGGGTACGGCACGAAGGGCCGGGCCGCCGTCGCCGCGCTGCTGGAAACCGGATACGACAAGAGCAGCATCGTCATCGTGGAGAACCGTGAAGCAGGCGTCCGGCAGGCGCAGGCCAGCGGCTTCGTGGTGATCGAAGGCGACGCCACCCGGTCGTCGGTGCTGAACGAGGCGGACGTGAAGAACGCCAAATCGGTCATCATCGCCACCGACCGGGACGAAGCCTCGGTGCTGATCACGTTGACCGTGCGCCAGCTGACCGCCGGCCAGGTCCGGATCATCGCCGCGGTCCGCGAACAGGAGAACGCGGCACTGCTCAAACAGAGCGGCGCCCACCACGTGATCGTGTCGTCGTCGACGGCCGGCCGCCTGCTCGGTCTGACCACCACCGCGCCGCCGCTGATCGACGTGGTCGAGGACCTGCTCACGCCCGGTCAGGGCATGGCGCTGGCGATGCGCTCCGCCGAACGGGCCGAGGTCGGCCGCAACCCGCGCGAACTGGCGACGCTGGTGGTGGCCCTGATCCGCCGGGGCAAGGTGCTGCCGTTGGGCGGCGAGCAGGCGGTCACCATCGAAACCGGCGACCTGCTGGTCTACATCCGCGACGACGAATCGGTCTCCAGCGGGGTCGCGGTCTAAGGACAACCCTTCTGCCGGTACGCCCCACACCTCCACAACCGCAGGCGGCACGCCCTGTGTCGTCCGCGCGAGGCGCGCGGTGGTCCCGGCCACCGACGCGACCGCCGGGCGAATGCGCCGCTCACCGCCACCCCGCAAACCCGCGTGCCGCACAACGGCGCAAATCGCACCGCAAGTGACCACGCAAACCGCAACCGCCACCCACGTGCCGCACAACGGCGCGAAACGCACCGCAAGTGACCACGCAAACCGCAACCGCCACCCGCGTGCCGCACAACGGCGCGAAACGCACCGCAAGTGACCACGCAGCCACCCGCGTGCCGCACAGCGGCGCGAAACGCACCGCAAGTGACCACGCAAACCGCAACCGCCACCCGCGTGCCGCGCTGCGGTGCGAAACGCACCGCAAGTGGCCACGCGCGCTTCGCGCGCGACCTGCGTGCCGCGCTGCGACCCGCGTGCCGCGCTGCGGCGCGGGCCGCGCCGGGAAGTGGCTCGCGGGTTTCGGTGAGGGGCGCATTCGCCCGGCGGGCGCCGGACGGTCTGGAGTGGCGCCCGCGTCGCGTGGACGAGGCGGGGGCCGCTGCTTGCGGTTGTGGAGGTGTGGGGCGTACCAGAAAAGGGTTTATCGAACTATCTGGGCGAAACGCACAGCGCCGTTCTCCAGGTCGGGGTGTTCGACGGCCAGGGCCATCGCGACGATCCGGTCGAAGCCCAGGCCCGCGCCGTCCGCATAGGCCTCGTCGAACGTCGCGTCGCCCAGCGCCTCCCGCAACGACATCTGGCGGGCCGACCAGAAGGCGCCGAACGACTCGGTCCGGCGGGCGCCCCGAGCCGCCTCCGCGCCGCCGAACAGCACCGTCGCGGTCGCCGGATCACCGCCGGACGCGCAGCGCACCGCGATCGCCGCCACCGCGTCCGCCGCCGCACCCCGGAACCCGTGCCGCAAGCGCGACCGCAACGCCACCACCAGATGATCGTGCGCGGCCACCAGGTCACCACGCCGGAGCGCGACCATGCCGAGCAGCCAGTCCACCGCACGCCGGCCACGATCCTCGGGACGTGCCGCCTCCCACTGCCGGGCCGCACCCAGCAGATCCGCGGCCTCGGTCAGCGCCTCCCGCCGCCACAACAGTTCGGCCAGGGCCAGTACCGCGGGGAAAGCCGCGTTCGGCACCCCGGAACGCTCGGCCTCGGCGATCACCTCACGACAGTCGCCCTCCGCACCGGCCGGATCGTCGCCGGGCGTCGTCAGGCGCACCGCCCGCACCCGGATCCGCAGCGCCGCGTCACCGGAACGCCCCGCCTCCTCCTCGGCCCGGCCCAGGAACCGCTCCCGCTCGGCCCGCTCATCCGACAGCCCGGCGTGCACCAGGTAGGCCCGCGCCAGATCGGCGGCGGCGATCCCGTCGCCCACCCCGTCCCCCGTCCCGTCCTCAGCGGACGGCAGGTGACGGTAGAGGGCGGCCAGCAGTTCCCGGCCCTCCCGGCGGGCGTCGCCGTGCTCACGCCACCACGGTTCCAGGGCGGTGGCCAGGCGCAACCCGGCCGGCACGTCCCCGGTGGCGGCGGCCCAGCGCAGCGCCGCCTGCCACTCCGGGACCAGTGGGCCCAGCTCGGTCAGCGACACCGTCCGAACCTGGTCGTCGGTGTCCAGCGCGGCCCGCTCCAGCGCGTGCAACGACCAGTTCAGATGACCGTCGCGGACGCTGGTCTCCTCCCCGGTGGCGGTGAGCTGGCGCAGCGCGTACGCCCGGACCTGATCGGACAACCGGTAACTCGGACCCGGCGTCACCTCGACCAGCGACTTGTCGGCGAGTTCGGACAGTGCGCCGAGCGCACTCGGGTCACCCCACTCGACGGTCGACAGGTCCACCGGTCCGGCGTAGACCGACAGCCGTCGCAGCAGGCTCGCCGCCCGGCTGCCCAGTGTGCGATAGGACCAGGCCAGATTGTTGGCCAGACTGGCATGCCGGCCGTCCCCGGCGGCCTCGCTGTCCAGCGCGCCCAGCGGGTCGTCCAGCCGCCGGGTCAGCTGCTCGGCCGGGAGCAGCCGCAGCCGGTTCGCGGCCAGCTCGATCGCCAGCGGCGAACCCTCCAGCCGGGCCGCCAGCCCGGCCAACTGCGGATCCCCGTCCCCCGGACGACCGCCCTGAGCCGCCGCCGCACGATCCCGGAGCAGCGCGAACGCGTCCGCCGGGGCCAGCGGCGGAATCCGCCACACGGTCTCCCCCGGCAGTGCCAGCGGGGCCCGGCCGGTGGCCACCACATCCAGCCGGCGGCAGCGACTGAGCAGCCGGTGCGCCAACGTCGCGGTCAACGCCGGCGCCGCGTCGGCGGTCTGCACGATCACCAGCATCCGGCGCTCGGCACACTGCTCCACCACCGTGTCGATCATCGGCCGGCCCGGTTCCGGGCGCACCCCCAGAGCCGCGGCGAGAGCGACCGGCAGGCCCTGCGCGGCAGTCGCGGCATCGATCGTCCACACCCCGCCCGGGTACGCCGGAAGAAGCCGCTCGGCCACCGCACACGTCAGCCGGGTCTTCCCCGAACCACCCGGCCCGACCACCGTGACCAGGCGGTTCCGTCCGATCAGCGCGGACAGCTCGGCCACCTCCGCCCGGCGGCCCACGAACGGGCTGTGCTCGGCCGGCAGATTGTGCCGCGGCGCCACATCGGTCCGCGGCCGGGGGAACTCCCGCTCCAGCCCCGGCGCCAGCACCTGGAACAGCCGCTCGTCGTCGTCGAACCCGCGCAACCGGAACGACCCCAGCGCCAGCAGATCCACGGTGGCCAGAGTGGCCGCCGCGGCGGTTCCGGTGGAGCCGCCGGACAGCGCGGCGTGCGTCGCCGTCACCGCGAGAGTGGTCGCCTCCGAACACAGCACCTGGCCCCCGTGCGCGGCCGCGGACACCCGGGCGGCACGGTGGACCTCCTCACTCGCGTACTCCTGACCGACCGGGACGGCCCGGCCGGTGTGCAGTCCCATCCGGACCCGCGGCACCGCGTCCAGGCGCGGCCAGTCGTGAGCGGACAGCCGGCGCTGCGCCTCGACACAGGCCGCGACCGCCGCGTCAGCATTCGAGAAGGCGACGAAAAAGGAGTCACCCTCGGTTAGGAGCTCGACACCGTTGAAATCTTTGAATACAGCGCGTAGCACTTCTCGATGCGCTCCGAGAACGCTGCGGTAGGCCTCGCCGAGCATCCGGGCAAGCCGCGTCGAGCCCTCGATGTCGGTGAACATAAAGGTCACCAGGCCACTGGGTAGCTCGATCCGTCCCGACACGGTGGAACCTCCGCCCCCTTCTGGGAAGTCGCGACTCATGCTGCCGTACCTCTGCGTCACCGCCCATCGTAGAAACGGACGGTAATCGCTTGCCCGCCACGGCCGACCCCTTATGGAGGACGGCCGAATCGTGTATCGACCGGCGGCATACGGGACTACGCGTCTCGTAACGAAAGAGATCGACCGCGGAAACGCCGTGCACGGCCAAAACCGGCAGGCCGTTCGGGTGTACCCGTAAGAGGCAACATGTTCGCCACCCGCAGCGAGGAGAAGGTCACCGGCCGAAGTCGACAGTGATCACCATGGTCGCGGGTGGGCGCGTTGTTCGCAGGCGATTCTCAGGTTCTGGCCACCACGATCATCTTTCCGGTGTGGAGCCGGGATGATCTCCGGGCCGGGCGCCGGGCGCCGGGCGCCGGGTGTCGGGTGTCGGGTGTCGGCGTCGGATGTCGGCGTCGGATGTCGGCGTCGGATGTCGGGCGTCGGATGTCGGATGCCGAGGGGTGGGACGAGGTCCGGAGGTTCCGTGCCGGGCTTCGGGCGATTCCGCACCGGACGATTCGCTCCGGGCCGAGCGGGTGATCCGCATCGGGCGGCTCGAGCCGGGGACCGGCCAGGTGATTCGCGGCAGGCGGCTCGAGCCGGGACCGGCCGGGTGATTCACACCGGACGTCGGACGCCAAGCGGTTCGCGCCAAGCGGTTCGCACCAAGCGGCGGATGCTGGGCGGTGTGGGCCGGGGCCGTTCGGCGATCAGGGATCGGCCTCGCGCCCCTGGGACGGCCGTCAGCAGCAGCCGCCGCCACCGCAACAACCGCCGCCACCGCCACCGCTGCTCATCGGAGCCGGGGCGGAACCGGAACCGCCCCCACGGCCGGTCACCGCGACTGTGGACAACAGCTTGACGGTGTCGTCGTGACCCCGCGGGCAGGCGGCGGGCTCTCCCGCCTCGCTCATCGGGCGGCTGACCTCGAAGTTGGCGCCACAGGCGCGACAGCGGAACTCGTAACGCGGCATTCAACCAGCGTAGGACCCCTGCCGCGGAGGGTTGTCCACAGGGCGTTCCGGGAGTTGTCCACAGGGCGTTCGCGAGGTCCCCGGGAGTGGTTTCCGGCGGGTAGGGTCTACGCGTGGCGGAGGCACCCAAGGACCCAGCAGAGCAGCCGGCCCCGGCCCCACATCAGGGCGGGCCGCTGGCGAGTTCCGGCGCGGCCTCAGCCGATCCGGGCAATCCCCCGGCCACCACGCCCGCCTCGGCATCGGACGAGCCGGACAAACCCGTTGCCGCGTCAGGCGTGGACAAGCCCGCGGCCACCACGTCCACCTCTGGGTCGGACGAGCGTCCGGCCGCCGTCGTCGGCTCAGCCTCCTCCTCCTCCTCCTCCGCCTCGGGCGATTCGGATAAGCTTCCGGCATCCGCCTCTTCCTCGGGCGGACAATCCGCGGGGCTGTTTCCGCCGCTCGTGCCACTTCCGCCGGTGACGCCGTTCCCGATCGGCAGCCCGTTCTCTTTGGCCAGGAGCGAATCTACCGCCGGTCCCGCCGACGAGACCGGGACCGACGCAGGCAAGACCGACGCAGGCAAGACCGACGCGGGCAAGACCGACGCGGGTGAGACCGACGCGGGTGAGGCCGGCTCGCATCCGGAGGCGAGTGGTTCGACGGAGTCTGGCAAGGATGCCGGGGCCAGTGCCACGGCCGAGTCAGCGAAGGCTGGCACAGCCGGCTTGCTCAGGTCCGCGGTGCCTGGTCCGGCTGCGGCGGGCATCTCAACGACGAAGACCTCGGCGGCCGGCATTCCCGGTTCCACCACTCCGGGTTCCGGCACTTCGGGCTCCGGCACTTCGGGTGGGACCGCGGGCGTCACCGGAGAAGGGCAGGCGCCCGGGGACAGCGGGCCAGCCGGAGACAGCAGGACAAGCGGAGACGGCAAGAAGAGCGGAGATGTCTCGGCGAGTAGCGCCGGCAAAGCAAGCAGCGCCGGCTCGGCAACTGGCCGATCCGAGACAAGCGGGGACCGTCCGGCAAGCGGAGACGGCAGGGCTGTCGAAAGTTCGGCGAAGGGCTCGCCTGAGTCGGTCGACGGCAAGTCGCCTGACGGGGCCTCGCCAGGAACGAACGCCGGAGCGCCGGGTGTTGGGGCAGGCAGCGGGACGGTTGCCGGGGCTGCGGCGGCCAGTGGCACACCTGCCGGAGCTGGGGCGGCCAACGGCACAACTGCCGAAGCTGGGACAACCAGCGGCACGTCCGCCGAAGCTACGGCAGCCAGCGGCACACCTGCCGGAGCTGCGGCGGCCAGCGGGACGGTTGGCGGAGCGGCGGCTGCGGCGGGCGTGGCCGGTGTTGTTGCGGGCGGTGGTGCTGCGGGGAAGCGGGGGCGGCGGTTTCGGCCGTTGCGGCTGAGTGGGCGGGCCGCTCGTGGGGTGGTTTCGTGGGCTCGGGGGCCCAGTGGGCGGGTGGTGATTCCCGGGTTCCTGGTGTCCGCGCTGGTGGTGGGAGCGGTGGCCTCGGGGGCCTATCTCGTGCCGAAAGCGCTGGAGGCGGCTCCCGCGCCCAGCACTACGCCGCAGTTCGGGGCTGGGGTGGACGGGTCGGTTCCGCCTCCGGTGTGGGGGTCGCAAGGGGTTCTGCCGCCCAGCTATCCGGTTCCGGGGATCACCACGGGGCTGCCGGGGCTGGGACCGTCCGGGCTGCCGGGGCTGGGGGCGTCGGGCATTCCGGGGCTGGGGGCTTCGGGGCTGCCGGGGCTCACCCAGCCCACGGTGGCCAACGTCCGGCCGGCTGACGCGCTGGCGGGATGGGCCGGGCAGGTGGGTACCAAGGTGGGGATTCCGGTGGTGGCGGTGCAGGCCTACGGCTATGCCGAGCTGGTCACCGCGCAGACCACGCCATCCTGCCGGCTCAGTTGGACCACGCTCGCCGCGATCGGGAAGGTCGAGTCGGCGCACGGCAGTTTCAACGGAGCCGTGTTGCGGGCGGACGGGGTGGCCGAGCCGAGCATCTACGGGCTACCGCTGGACGGGCAGGGTGGGCGGATGCTGGTGGCGGACACCGACCAGGGCGCGCTGGACGGGGACACCACCTATGACCGGGCGATCGGGCCGATGCAGTTCCTGCCGGCCACCTGGAAGGCGAACGCGGTGGACGCCGACCGGGACGGGGTGGCGAACCCGAACGACATCGACGACGCCGCCCTGACCGCCGCCGCGTACCTCTGCAAGGGCGGCCGAGATCTGTCGCGTGCGGACTCCTGGTGGGAGGCGATTCTGTCGTACAACGCGGTCCGGCCGCAGGCGCAGAAGGTCTTCGCCGCCGCCGACGACTACGGGAAACGGAGCCGCTGACCGGCACTGATCACGATGCGGTAGATAGATCGGCGATCTTCGCGACGCTGAGTGATCGTCGCCGTACTTTTGCGTGGTCAGCACTTCCCTCCAGGTCGTACAAACGGCACGATGTACGGGTGAGGGTGCGTGAATGGGATCCCCGCTCCGCGTCCGCGACCGAGGTCGACTCGCTCGTGGAGACGGTGAACGCGGTCCTGGCCGCCGACCTTCCGGACGATCCACCCTGGCGGGACGTACAGGTCAGGGAGTATCTGGCCGAGACCATGCCGGGCGAACGCCGGATCACATGGGTGGCCGAGGACGACCGGCTCCCGGAAGGCACCGGCAAGATCTTCGCGCACGTCAACATTCTGCTGCTCGGTGACATCGGCGTGCTCGAAGTCGTGGTGCGCCCCGAGTTGCGGCGCCGCGGCCTGGGCCGGCAACTGGTGGCGATGGCCGCCCGGCGCGCCTATCTGGAGGGATTCTCCTCGATCGGCGTGGAGGCGATCGGCGGCACGTCGGCGATCCCGTTCTACGAGTCGCTGGGTTTCGAGAAGGAGTATGTGGAGACCCGCAGCGTGCTCAATCTGGACTCGGTGGACTGGGTGGCCCTGGGTGGCATGGCCAGTGGGATCAGTTCCGGGTACCGCATCGAATACCACCCGGGCGGGCCGCCCGATCACCTGCTGGAGGCGTACGCGCAGGCGAAGGCCGAAGCCCAGCGGGATGACGACGACCTGGACCTGGCGCCCCGCTCCTCGGATCCGGCCCGGCTGCGGGAGTCGTTGGAGACGCTGCACCGGCGGGGGTTGAAGCCGTACATCGTGCTGGCCATTCATGAGGCGAGCGGGGCGGTGGCCGGGCTGACCGAGGTGGTGGTGCCGGCGCAGCATCCGGAGCGGGCCGACCAGTACGACACGATCGTGGTGCGGGAGCACCGGGGTTACGGCATCGACCGGGCGATCAAGGCGCGGATGCTGTTCGAGTTGCGGGCCGCCGAGCCGGCACTGCGGCAGGTGCAGACGTGGAACGCACAGCACAACGAGTCGATGCTGAAGGTGAACGCGGAGCTGGGCTACGAGTCGGATCGTGACTGGTTCGAGTACATCGCCGACGTGACCCAGCTGGTGCAGCGCTTCGAACCGACCTGAGCGTGCCGCGTTCCGGCACGGATCGCGCCGAAAGTCGGCACACGGTTTGAGCGGGACCACCGCGGAACCCGGCTGGCAGTCGGCGCGCGGTTTGAGCGGGACCGCCGCATTCGGCCCGGCGGTCGCGGGTCGGTGGTGACCCACGGCCCGCCTCGCGCGGACGAGGCGGGACCGTTTGGTGGACCGTACGAAATCAGCGGTTTTGAAGTAGGTTTGCGGCCTCGGTCGCCCAGTAGGTCAGGGTGATCTCGGCGCCGGCCCGCTTGAGCGACGTCAGCGACTCCAGGATGACCCGCTCGCGGTCCAGCCAGCCGTTGGCGGCGGCGGCTTCGACCATCGCGTACTCGCCGGAGACCTGGTAGGCGGCGACCGGCACGCTGACCCGGTCGCGGAGGGCGGCGATGATGTCCAGGTAGGGCAGGCCGGGCTTGACCATCACGATGTCGGCGCCCTCGGCGATGTCCAGTTCGACCTCGCGCAGCGCCTCGCGGGCGTTCGGCGGGTCCATCTGGTACTGCCGGCGGTCGCCCTGCAACGACGAGTCGACAGCCTCGCGGAACGGGCCGTAGAAGGCGCCGGCGTATTTCACCGAGTAGGCGAGGATCGTGACGTCCTGGTGTCCGGCCGCGTCGAGGGCCCGGCGGACCACGCCGACCTGGCCGTCCATCATCCCGGACGGGCCGACCATGTGCGCGCCGGCCTCGGCCTGCGCGACCGCCATCTCGCCGTAGATCGCGAGGGTGGCGTCGTTGTCGACCGAACCGTCGGCGGCCAGCACACCGCAGTGCCCGTGCGAGGTGAACTCGTCCAGGCAGAGGTCGCCCATGATGACCGTGCTGTCGCCCAGCTCGGCCCGCAGGTCACGCAGGCCGACGTTGAGGATGCCGTCCGGGTCGAGACCGGCCGAACCGGTGGCGTCCTTGTTGGCGCTGTCCGGCACACCGAACAGCATCAGACCGCCGACACCCGCCTCGACCGCCTCGGTGGCGGCCTTGCGCAGCGATTCGCGGCTGTGCTGCACCACCCCGGGCAGGGAGCTGATCGGCTTCGGCTCGGTCAGCCCCTCCTTCAGGAACAGGGGCAGGACCAGGTCGGACGGAGCGACGTGGGTCTCCTGGACCAGCCGGCGGATGGCCGGGGTGCGCCGCAGACGGCGCGGGCGGATGTCGGGGAAGGACATCGGGGCTCCTCTGGGTGGTGGGCCGGGAGATTCCGGCCCACCACTGACGATCAGCGGAAACGGAGAGCCGTCGGGCCCTGCACCTTGGAGCCGCGGCGCTGCTTGGCCGGCATCGCGGCCAGCTTCTCGCGGAGTTCCAGGGCGTACTCGGCGAGGGCTTCGACCAGGTCCGGCACCAAGGCGTTCTGCGGCTGGGTGTCCACCCGCAGACCGAACTCGACGGCGGTCTCCGCGGTCTTCGGGCCGATCACCGCGACGACCGTGCGGGCGTGCGGCTTGCCGGCGATGCCGACCAGGTTGCGGACCGTCGAGGACGAGGTGAACAGCACCGCGTCGAACCCGCCCGACTTGATCGCGTCGCGGATCTCGGCGGGCGGCGGGGCGGCCCGGACCGTGCGGTACGCGGTGACGTCGTCGACCTCCCAGCCACGCTCGATCAGCCCGGCCGCGAGAGTCTCGGTCGCGATGTCGGCGCGCGGCAGCAGCACCCGGCCGACCGGGTCGAGGATCTCGTCGTGCGGCGAGAACTCGGCCAGCAGACCGTCGGAGGACTGCTCGCCGGAGGGGATCAGCTCGGGCTGGATGCCGAACGCGCGGACCGCGTCGGCGGTGGCCTCACCGATACAGGCGATCTTCACGCCGCCGAAGTGCCGGGCGTCCAGGCCGTGCTCGCCGAACTTCTCCCAGACCGCGCGGACCGCGTTGACCGAGGTGAAGATGACCCACGCGTAGCGGCCGTCGACCAGGCCCTTGACCGCGCGCTCCATCTGGGCCGGGGTGCGCGGCGGCTCGACCGCGATGGTCGGCACCTCGCACGGGATGGCGCCGTAGGCGCGCAGCCGGGCGCTCATCGCGCCGGCCTGCTCCTTGGTCCGCGGGACGAGGACCTTCCAGCCGTACAGCGGCCGGTTCTCCCACCAGCTCAGGTTGTCGCGCTCGGCGACCTCGGAGCCGACGGTGAGCACCACCCGGCCGGTGAAGCCGAGCGCCGCCGCGACGAAGCTGTCCACCGTCGAGGTGGTGGTGTACTGCGTCTCGCCGGTGCCGTCGCCGGTCACCGCGACCGGGACACCCGGCTCGACACCGGCGGCGAGCAGGCCGTCGCGGACCGCGGCGAGGTCGCCGGCGTCCACGGCCACCGCGAAGGAGCCCTTCTGGGCCGCCGCGGCGAGCGCGTCGAAGTCCAGGGTGGTGACGTCGTCGACGTCGGCGGAGACCCGCACTCCGGGCAGCGGCACACCGGCGTACGCCGCGACCCCCTCGGCCTGGCCGATCCCGGGGATCACCTCGAAGTGCACGGCCGTCCGGGAGACCGCCTGCACCTCCTTGACCACCGAGTCGTGCCCGAACGGGTCGCCGGCCACCAGGTGCACGGCGGACAGGCCGGACTTGGCGGCGGAGAGCAGCACCTTGGCGACGTCGCCGGGCGCGCCCTCGGCCGGGCTGAACTGGGTGTCCTCCTTGGCGTCCGCACGGATCGCGCTGAGGAGGGAGTCGGGCACGCCGCGGTCGTAGACCACCTGGTCGGCATCGATCAGCGCCGCGTACGCGCGGCGGGTCAGCAGCTCCGGGTCGCCGGGTCCGGCGCCGATGAACGCGATGCGTCCGGCTGGCTTACGGGCGGTGCGGGTGGTCATTCTGTGCTCCCCATCAGGGTATCGGCTCCGGCGTCGAGGAGATCGATGGCGAGCGCCTTGCCGATCTCCGCCGCGCCGGCGGGCGTTCCGGTGCGCGACAGTCGGACGGCTCGGACGCCATCCGGGCTGATCACCGCACCGCGCAGGTAAATCTCGTCGCCGTCGTCGCCTTCAGCGATCTCGGCGTGTGCCGCGACCGGGGCGGAGCACCCGGCCTCGAGCGTGGCGAGCATCGACCGCTCCGCCGTGACGGCAGAGCGGGTCGGTGCGTGATCGAGAACGGACAGCACCTCGATCAGGTCGGTGTCGTCGGCCCGGCACTCCACCGCCAGCGCGCCCTGAGCCGGGGCGGGCAGCATGAGCATCGGGTCGAGCGTCTCGGTGATCTCCGCCGACCGCCCGAGACGTGCCACACCGGCTCGGGCGAGAACGACGGCGTCGAGGTCCGCGTCGGGTCCGAGGACCCGGGCGATACGCGAGTCGACGTTCCCCCGAATCGGCGTGACCTGCAACTCTAGGCCCAAAGCCCGCAGTTGCGCGATTCGGCGCACCGCACCGGTGCCGATCCGCGAGCCGGGCGGCAGCTCCGCCAGGGTCAAACCGTCCCGGGCGATCAGGGCGTCCCGGGGGTCCTCCCGGAGCGGCACCGCGGCGATGTGCAGGCGTGGGTGGTCACCGGTGGGCAGGTCCTTGTACGAGTGCACGGCGAAGTCGATCTCACCGGCGATCAGGGCGTCACGCAGCGCGGAGACGAAGACACCGACACCCAGCTCGGCGACCGGGGCGGCGGACCGGTCACCCGGGGTGACGATCCGGATCAGCTCGACCGGGCGGCCGGTGGCGGCGGTCAGCGCGTCGGCGACCATCTGTGACTGGGTGAGCGCCAGGGTGCTCCCCCGGGTGCCGAGACGCAGCGGGCTGGTCACGGTTTCCCTCCGATCTCCGGTACGGCGTTCGCCTGCGTGGCCAGCGGGACGTCCAGGTCGAACAGCTGGCGGAGCAGGGCGGCGTACTGATCACCACCGGGCTCGGCGGCGAGCTGGCGGACCCGCACGGTAGGCGAGTGGAGCAACTGCTGGACGACCCGGTGCAGGGTACGGGAAACGTCGCCCCGCTGCTCCTCGGTGAACTCCGGGCGGCGCGACATCAGCTTGCGCATCTCCGAGGAGACCACCTCGTCGGCCCGGGTGCGCAGCGCCGCCACGGTGGGCGCGATCTCGGCGCCGCGCAGCCAGCCGAGGAAGGTGTCCACCTCGCCGGTGACGATCTGCTCGACGGCCGCGGTCTCGGCCGCCGCCGGGCCGGTGCGCCGGCTGTTGGCCAGGCTGTCGATGTCGACGATGGTCAGGCCGGGCAGCCCGGCGGCGTCCGGCGCCACGTCCCGGGGGACGGCCAGATCGAGGACGACCAGGTCCTTTCCGACCAGCTCCAGGCGGTCCCGGGTCAGCACCGGCTCGGTGGACGCGGTGGCGCAGACCACGATGTCGACCTCGCGCAGCACGCTGTCCAGGTCGCCGAACGGGACCGAGGTGGCGCCGTACAGCTCGGCCAGGCGGTCGGCCCGCTGCTGGCCGCGGTTGGTGATCCGGAGCGACCCGATGCCGTTGCGGGTGAGCGTGGCCACCGACAGCGAACCCATCGCGCCGGCCCCGATGATCAGGGCGGACTTGCCGGTCAGGTCGCCACCGAGGTGCTCGGCGGCGACGTCCAGGGCGGCCGTGACGACACTCTGGCCGGCCCGGTCGATGCCGGTCTCGGCGTGGGCCCGCTTGCCGACCCGCAGCGTCTGCTGCATCAGCTCGTGCAGCAGACGGCCGGCCGAGTCGACCTCGGTCGCCGCGTGGTAGGCGTCCCGCAGCTGGCCGAGGATCTGCGCCTCGCCGACCACCATCGAGTCGAGGCCGGACGAGACCCGGAACGAGTGGCGGACGGCGGCCTCGCCGTAGTGCACGTAGAGGTGGCCGGCCAGCTCGGTGGCCGGGATGCCGGAGTGCTCGGACAGCACGTTGCAGATGTCGCCGAGGCCGCCGTGGAAGCCGCTGACCGCCGCGTACACCTCGACCCGGTTGCAGGTGGAGACGACGACCGCCTCACCCACATACGGCTGGGCGACCAGACGCTGGAGCAGCTCCGGGACGGACGGTTCGGGAATGGCGAGGCGCTCCAGGACCGCGACGTCGGCGGTGCGGTAGGAGGCGCCGATGCTGAGCAGGTTCACGACCCGACCGCCTCCTGACCGTCGTTGCGGCCTCCCGGCAATGCGGTCAGAGACGCCTTGCGGTGCTCGTGGAACGAAAGGATCTGCAGCTCGATAGCAAGATCCACTTTGCGGACGTCGACGTTGGCCGGCACCGAAAGAACCCCCGGGGCGAAATTGAGAATGCTCGTCACACCCGCCGCGACGAGCGCGTCGGCGACCGGCTGCGCGGTGCCCGGCGGGGTGGCGATGACACCGATCGCGATGGACTCCTCCGCGGCGATCCGCTGGAGGTCGTCGATGTGCCGCACCACAAGACCGTTGATCACCTCACCGACCTTGTCCACGTCGGCGTCGAAGAGCGCCACCACCCGGAAGCCGCGGCTGGCGAAGCCCGCGTAACCGGCCAGGGCGTGCCCCAGGTTGCCGACGCCGACCAGGCAGACCGCGCGGTTCTTGTCGAGGCCCAGGATGTACTCGATCTGGTCGACGAGCAGGGCCACGTCGTAACCGACACCGCGGGTGCCGTACGAGCCGAGGTGGGAGAGGTCCTTGCGGAGTTTGGCCGAGTTGACCCCGGCGGCCGCGGCCAGGCCCTCGCTGGACACCGTCTCCGCGCCGGTCTCGGCGAGGTGGTGCAGGGCACGCAGATACTCCGGCAGTCGCGCGATGGTCGCCTCCGGGAGATCCGGGAAGGCCGGGACGCCATCGGCTTCGCCGGGCGTGCTTCCGTGACGCTGCTGGCTCATCTGACTCCGTGCCGACGAGGCGGACCTGCGGTGAGCCCTGTCTGTGCGGTACCGGTGGAACCCTCGTGGGGTAGCTGTGGTAGCGGGGCTCGTCGGAGTCACAGAGTAGGCGCTTGTGAAGGCGTGCACAAATCGCGATCTTGTCGGGACAATTGGACAAGATCGACCCGCTGTGTTAGTCGGGCCGACCTCATCGAGTATTACCGCTCGGAGGGCACAAGGGCCACCCGACTCAGAGTGACATGGCCATCTTCACCGCATCCACCAGCGTGTCGGCCACCGGACGGCCGGACGCGCGCAGCCGGTCCGGGTCGGTGAAACCGCCGGTGTAGAGCACCGCGCGGGCCCCGACCGACTCGGCCGCCTCAGCGTCGTCCAGCGAGTCGCCGATCAGCACGGCGTCGGCGCCGGACACCCCCAGGTGCTCCAGGTGGGCGGCCAGATGAGCGGCCTTGAAACCGCCGCCGAGCTCGGCCCGCAGCCCGTCCACCCGGGTGAACAGGCCGGTCAGGCCGTGCCCCTCGACCGCCGGGACCAGCTCGTGGTGGAACCACATGGACAGCAGCGACTGGCTGCCGGTCCAGCTGGTGATGGCGGCCCGCGCGTCGGCGGCCAGCGAGACGTCGGTCAGGCCGACCCGGTACGCCTCGTGGAAGATGCGGTCCAGCTCCCCGAACTCCTCCGCGCCGACGGCCCGGCCGAGCATCTCGGCGTAGAAGTCGGCGACCGGCCGGCGGAACGTCCGCCGGTGCTCGTCGGGGCCCACGTCACGGCCGCCGACCGAGGCGAAGGCGACGTTGGTGGACGACACCACCAGGTGAAGATCGTCGAGAAGGGTTCCGTTCCAGTCCCAGACCAGGTGCTTAGCTGTCACCCGAAGAAACTACAGGCGGGGCTCACCCGGTTGTCGAGCCAAATCCCGGAGCAGGCGCTCCTCCTCGATGCGCCAGTACCCGTGCTCCGCGCCGTCCAGCAGCAGCACCGGCACCCGGTCGCCGTACTCCCGCTCCAGCTCGATCGACGAGTCCACGTCGACCTTCGACCACTGGCCGGGGGCGATCCGGTCCAGCGTCTGTTCGGCCACCTCGCACAGGTGGCATCCGGTCCGGCTGATCAGAGTCAGTCTCACAGGTCCCTCTTACGGATCTTTCCGATCGGCGTACGCGGCAACTCTGCCACGATCTCGACGCCGGGCAGTTTGAACCGAGCCAGCCGTGCCGAGCAGTGCACCTGGAGCTCGGTCGGGCTGGGTGCCGGATCGTCGAGCACCGTCACGTAGGCGTGCGGGCGCTGCCCGGTCACCCGGTCCGGCACCCCGACCACGGCCACCCCGGTCACCCGGGGATGCGCGATCAGCACCCGCTCGATCTCGGCCGGGTAGACGTTGAAGCCGTTCACCAGGATCAGCTCGCCGATCCGGTCGACCAGGACCAGGTCACCGTCGCCGTCGGCGTAGGCGATGTCACCGGTGGGCCACCAGCCGCCGGCGTCCGGGCCGTCCCGGCCGTCCGGCCAGTACCCGCCGAAGACGTTCGGGCCGCGGACCACGATCTCGCCGGGATCGGTGCCGGCCGACTCGGCGACCTCCAGGTCCTCGTCCACCGACGCGGTGCCGTCACGCCACAGCACGGCGCCGGACGGGGTACGCAGCAGCAGCTCCACGCCGGGCAGCGGGCGGCCGATCGAACCGCGCTTGTCCCGGTCGCTGACCGCGGTGGTGGTCAGCACCGGGGCGGTCTCGGTCAGCCCGTACCCGATCAGGATCGGACGGCCGGTCAGCGACCGGAAGCGTGCCGCGACCCGCTCCTCCAGGGGCGCCGCGCCGCACACCGCGGTCCGCACCCCGGACAGCGCCGCCGCCGCGCCCGCCTGACCGAGCCAGGCCTGGTACATCCCGGGCACCCCGACCGTCACGGTCACCGCGTGCCGGGTGATCAGCTCCAGCGATCCGGCCGGGTCGAAGCGCTCGGCCAGCACCCCGGTGGCCGCGTGGTGCGCGACGCTGCCCAGGCCGGTGTTCAGCCCGTAGGCGTGGAAGAACGGCACCGCCAGCAGCACCACGTCGTCCGGGCCGACCACCGCCGGCTCGATGCGGTCGAGCTGCTCGTGGTTGGCGGCGAGGGCCGCGTGGGTGAGCATCGCGCCCTTCGGCCGCCCGCTGGTGCCGGAGGTGTAGAGCAGAACCGCAAGATCATTCTTATTGGGTACGGGCGGAAGAGGGCCCGCGGCCGGGACGTCGGTGGACCCGTCCACGACCAGGATCGCGCCGGAGTCGGTGAGCACGTGATCCCGCTCGTCCTCGGGAGCGCCCGGGTTGACCGGCACCGCCACCCGCCCGGCCCGCAGCACGCCGAACCAGAACACCGCGAAGTCGACAGTGGTGCCCAGCATCAGGGCGACACGATCACCGGGCCGGGTGCGCGACGCGATCCAGGCGGCCGCCGCGGACACCCGGGTGTCCAATTCCGACCAGGTGACGACGGTGTCCCCGGCGATCAGCGCGGGCCGGCCGGGGCGGCGTCCGGCGGCCTCGGCGACCGGGTCACGGGCGGGTTCCTCCACGAGGCCCGAGTCTGGCACAAACGGGCCGTGACCGGGACGGCGGACAACCGGTCCGTCCCTTTCGCACCTTGTTCCGTCAAGGTGACCTTGACGAGGGTTGCCGTTTTGGGCGGGATTCACGGCTTTGCGCTCAGCGCACACGGTGTGCGACTCCGTGTGTCCGAAGTCGGCAATACTTCCGCTCTGTGTAACGGATTACACACCAACGGGTGAGGCCGACCGGCTGTTTCGTGGTCGTCCCACCCATTTTGTTGTGATTGAAGGCTTTTGCTTGTGAGTGACCACCCTCATCCCGAGGAGGCCGCTGTGCCCTACAAAGCACGGAATCGAAGTGAATCCACGTCTGGCGGGACGGATTCGCTGTCGTCACAGGCCCGCCGGGTTGGGGAGGCGAAGTGACTCATGTGTACGCCGAGGACCCGTACCACCGCGACGTCCTCGATGCCCGGCACGCACTCACCGAGGGGTTGAACGCACTGCGCGAGTCCGTTGACGGCATGATCGTGAACACGATCCGGGGCGACAGCCCCAAACAGACCAACAGCCGTCGTACGCCGAACAGCCCGCCCGCCGTCGCCTCGCCGCACAACGGCAACGGCAGGTTCGGGGGCCCCCGACCCTCCTCGCCGCGCCCCCCGTCCCAGCCGACCGCGGGCCAGCGCTCCAACCTCGGCGAGGGCGAGACGGTCGCCGACCACACCGTGGTCCTGCCCACCCAGAGCAAGACCGGGCCGCCCACGGAGACCGAGCCGCCCAAGCATCCGGCCCGCCCCGACCGCGGTGACCCCGCCGCCGAGGTGTGGGCCCTGGTCGAACGGGCCCAGGCCGGCGAGTCCGAGGCCTTCGGCCTGATCTACGACCGGTACGTGGACACCGTCTTCCGCTTCGTCTACTTCCGGGTCGGCAACCGGCAGCTCGCCGAGGACCTCACCTCGGACACCTTCCTGCGTGCCCTCAAGCGCATCGGCAGCTTCACCTGGCAGGGCCGCGACCTGGGCGCCTGGCTGGTCACCATCGCCCGCAACCTGGTCGCCGACCACTTCAAGTCCGGCCGGTACCGCCTGGAGGTGACCACCGGCGACGTGCTCGACGCCGACCGCGAGGACCGTGGTCCGGAGGGCAGCCCGGAGTCCGCCGTGGTCGATCACATCACCAACGTCGCTCTGCTCACCGCGGTCAAGCAGCTCAACCCGGAACAGCAGGAATGCATCGTGCTCCGGTTCCTGCAGGGCTTCTCGGTGGCCGAGACCGCCCAGACCATGGGCAAGAACGAGGGCGCCATCAAAGCACTGCAATACCGCGCGGTCAGAGCACTGAATCGGCTCCTGCCGGACGGGTTCCAATCTTGATCGAACGGTTGAAGATGTCGATCACCGATACCCGATGGACCCGTTCGTCACCCGTAACCGGGTCCGCGTGTCGCGCGTTTGTCCGGATGCGACCCGGGACCGTGTCTCACGGTCCGGGCGCCGACGCCGTCCGCCAGGCCGGCGAGACAGTCACGAGCGAGGGGAGGTGCCCACGGTGAAGTTCGCGTTGCCGAACTCCCGGAGTGCCGAGCGCTTCGCGGAATCGATCGACGACTCCGGTGGCACGCGCCGGCACCACAGCCGTGGGCCGGGTGACGAAGAGCTGAACCGGCTGGTCGCCATCGGTAACCGGCTCGCCACGGCGAAGATCGCCGCACCGGTCGACTCCGAGTTCCGCGTCGGCCTGCGCGCCATGCTGGTCGCCACCGCCGAACGGGACGGCATCGGGCGGACCGCCGCCGAGACCGATCCCGACCCGGTCGCCGAACCCGAGATCCGCCGGCCGCGCTTCGGGGCCCGGATCCGGGCCCGCGGGGCGATCATCATCGGTGTCGCAGCCGGCGCGATGGCCGTCTCCGGGATCTCCGCCGCCAGCGAGAGCGCCTCACCCGGCGACGCGCTCTACAGCGTCAAGCGCCAGACCGAACGAGCCCAGCTGGCGATCGCCGGCTCGGACGTCACCCGGGGACAACTGGCGCTGGACTTCGCCCGGACCAGGCTCTCCGAGGCGATCGCCATGCCCGGTGACGCCCGCGAGTTCGCGCTGGTCCTCGACGACATGGACGCCGACACCCGCAAGGGCGCCCGGCTGCTCACCACCTCGGCCGTCGCCCAGCCGAACACCACCCCGCTGAACACGCTGGACGGGTTCGCGACCGACCAGCGCCGGGCGTTCACCCCGGCGATGGAGAAACTCTCCGGCGCCAACCGGGAACGGGCCGCGGTCTCCCTCGGCCTGCTGCAGGACGTGGTCAAGCGCACCGAGGCACTGCGCGCCGGACTGTCCTGCGACCAGGTCACCCCGGCCGGCTCGGACGCACTCGGGCCGAAGCTGCGGGACTGCGCGCCCACCGCGGACGACACCACCGAACGGCCGGAGACACCGCTGCGGCAGCACGGCGGCGACAGTGCGAAGACCGGCACCCGGCAGGGCGGGCAGACCAGCACGCCGAAGCCGGTCCGGACGACCGCCGAACCCGACCCGACCGGATCCACCAAGGCTCCGGGACGCAAGCGGTCGGCCGGTCCGGCCGATGTCACGCCGACCACCACCGGGACCTCTCCGGCTCCGGCCGACACCTTCGGAACCACCGACGTCACCGGCGAGGACGAGGAGAAGGAGAAGGGCGTGCTGGGCGGCCTGCTCGGCGATCTCTTCTGACAGTACGCATGGCGAGGGGCGGTGCCGGAGCTCATCACTCCGGGGCCGCCCCTCAACCGTCACTATAGGACGGACGGCCCGGCCGGCTCCAGGAAATTGGCACTACCCGTGCTGATACTCCTAGGGCCCGAACGGGTCGGGGCGCTTCTCCAGCAACTCGTGCAACGTCGCCTGGATGGTCTCCCGGACCTGGTCGGCGAGGTTGTAGACCACCAGCGGATCATCCGCGAACTCGGTGAGATGCGCGGTCGGGATCGGCGGGCAGAACTCGATCAGCCACTTGCTCGGCAGCGGGACCATGCCCAGCGGGCCCAGCAGCGGGAAGGTCGGCGTGACCGGGAAGTACGGGATGCCGAGCAGCCGGGCCAGCGGCTTCAGGTCGGCCAGGATCGGGTAGATCTCCTCGGCGCCGACGATCGCCACCGGCACGATCGGCGTACCGGTGCGCAGGGCGGCCGAGACGAAACCACCGCGACCGAACCGCTGCAGTTTGTAGCGGTCGGAGAACCGCTTCCCGATGCCTTTGAAGCCCTCCGGGAAGACCCCCACCAGCTGGCCCGAGGTCATCAGGCGCTCGGCGTCCGGGGTGCAGGCCACGGTGGCGCCGGCCGCGCGGGCCAGCTCGCTCATCACCGGCATCCGGAAGACCAGGTCGGCGCCGAGCAGGCGCAGGTGCCGCTCGCGCGGGTGCTTGTCGTGCAGTGCGACGGTGAGCATCAGGGCGTCCAGCGCGATCGTGCCGGAGTGGTTGCCGACCACCAGGCCGCCACCCTCCATCGGCACGTTCTCGATCCCGAACACCTCGGTGCGGAACCAGTCCCGGTAGAGCACCTTCAGCAGCGGGTGGAACAACGCCTCGGACAGCTCCGGGTCGAACCCGAACTCGTCCACCTGGTAACCGCCGGCCAGCCGGCGCCGCAGGAAGGCCAGGCTGTCGGCGACCCGCCGGTCCCAGACGTCGACCTTCTCGTCGACCTTCTCATCGACGGGATCGTCAGCCGGTTTCTCCGGGATCGGGCGCCGCCCGTTCACCCGTTTCACCGGCGGCGGCTCGGGCAGCTCGAAGTCGATGTGGCCGGGCAGCATGTCGCCGCGGTACTCGTCCTGGCTCATGCCGTCGCCTCACGGGCCTTGCGGATCCGGTCCAGGATCACGGCCTCCGCCGCGGCCAGCCGGTCCGCGGTGAGCGTCGCCCCGTCGGCGTGCGCCTGGATGAACTCCTCGAACGCCTCCGCGGTGGTCCGCGGGGTGAAACCGAACTCGTTGATCAGGCGGGTGGTGTCCACCACCCGACCGTGCACGAAGAGGTCGATCTGGTCCAGCCCGATCTGCTCGACACCGAACTGGCGGAGCAGGGCGGCACCACTGGACAGTGCCGTCTCGGGCACCGGCAGCGAGATCCGGCCGGCCCGGCGCACCGCCTGGGAGAGCATCAGGACACCGGAACCGGCGACGTTGAAGGTGCCCGGATGGTCCTCGGTCACCGAACGGTGCAGGATCTCCAGCGCGTCCTCGGCGTGGACGAACTGGAGCCGGGCGTCACGGCCGATCACCGTGGGAATCACCGGCTGGGAGAAGTAGCGGGTCAGCGACGTCTCGGCGGACGAGCTGATCATCGGAGCGAAGCGGAGAACCGTCGCCGCGACCTCGGGACGGCGGCGGCGGAACCCGCGGACGTACCCCTCGATGTCGAGGATGTCCCGGGCGAACGCGCCACGCGGCACGGCACGGGGCTCGGTGTCCTCGGTGAACACCGCGGGATCACGGAACGACGCGCCGTAGGCGGCGGTGGACGAACGCACCACCAGCTTGCGCAACCCGCGCGCACCCTGAGCAGCGGCCAGCACCTGCATGGTGCCGATGACGTTCTGCTCCTTCATCGCCGAACGGCCGTGCTTGGCGTCGGGCACGCTCGTGATGGCGAGGTGCACGACAGCCTCGGCGCCGAGATCAGCGATGGCTTCGGTGGCCGCCCGCGCGTCGGCCCGGATCCGCTCCACACCCTCCAACAGGCCGAGAAGGCCCGCCGGCGGGTCGTGCGGATCCAGACCGACCACACGATCGATCCGGGGATCTGCGGCAAGACGTGCAGCGACCCGGGCGCCGAGATAACGGCTCACCCCGGTGACCACGACAACGCTAGGCGGTGCTGTCACGTGAGATCCTCAAGCCGGGCCAACAGCCCGGCCTGCAATCACTTGCCGAGACGGCGACGCTGGACGCGGGTCTTGCGCAGCAGCTTGCGGTGCTTCTTCTTCGCCATACGCTTGCGGCGCTTCTTGACCACGGAGCCCATACGAACTGCCTCTCGAACCATGTGGATGGATCCGGCTCATACCCCGGGGGGTCAGCCGGAAACCTGACTGAAGGGTGCCCGGGGTCTGAAAAGTGCCTAGGGCAGCGACGGACCCGGGAACCGACCGGTCCAGCGTACCGGCATGCTCCAGCCGGGCCAACACGGCCCCGCCCGTCAGGCGCTTTGCGAGAAAGCTCCGCGCAGGTACTCGTGCACCGCGTGCTCCGGCACGCGGAACGAGCGGCCGACCCGGACCGCGGTGAGGTCACCGCCGTGCACGAGCCGGTAGACGGTCATCTTGGAGACCCGCATCAGCGAGGCCACCTCCGCCACGGTCAGGAACCGAACCTCCGAGAGCCGTTCCTCGGTCTGGGCTGGACCCGTCATCGCGTCGCACCGATCCTTTCGCTGGCACGATCCGCCGCGGCCGGAGGGTCCCGGACGCCGCGGGGACGACGTGCGTGTCATCCGAACGGTATCGATACTGCTGTGACCAACGCGATACGTTCCGTGAAATGCCCACAAAAAGTCAAGGACGACACGCCGGATCTGTGGCGTTTTGGCCGCTTTTACTTCTTGGAGGTGACGGCGCGGGCCAGAACACCCACGTTCGCCGGGCGCTCGGCCAGACGGCGCATCAGGTAGCCGTACCACTGCTCGCCGTACGGCAGATACACCCGCACCGTGTGCCCACTCGCCGCCAGCCGGGCCTGCTCCTCCGGGCGCACCCCGTACAGCAGCTGGAACTCGTACTCCCCGGAGGAACGGTCGAACCAGCGCGCCCGGTCCTCCGCGATCGCGATCAGCCGGGGATCGTGGGTGGCCACCATCGGATAGCCCTCCCCCGACATCAGGATGTTCAGACAGCGGACGAACGACTTGTCCACATCCAGCGCCGACGGGAAGGCCACCGACTCGGGCTCGGAGTACGCCCCCTTGCAGAGCCGCACCCGCGAACCGGCCGTCGCCAGCTCCCGGCAGTCCCCCTCGGTCCGCCGCAGATGCGCCTGCAGGGCCGCCCCGGTGGACGGGAAGTCCTTGCGCAACCCGGCCAGCGTCTCCAGAGTCGCGTCCGTGGTGCTGTGATCCTCGGCGTCCAGCGTGACCGTGGTCCCCGCCTCGGCCGCCGCCGCACAGACCGCGCGGGCGTGCTCGTACGCCAATTTCTCGTCGATCGACTGGCCCAGGGCCGAGAGTTTGACGCTCACCTCGACCGCCGGAGTCAGGGCTAGGTCGCGGAGGCGGCCGAGCACCGCGAGATACTCGTCCCGGGTGGCCACCGCCTGTTCGACCGTCCGGGTGTCACCCCCCAGATGGTCCAGGCTGACGGTCATCCCGTCGTCGGCGAGATCGCGGCTGACCCGCAGCACCTCGTCGGCACTGCGGCCGGCGACGAACCGCTGCACGATCCCCCGGCTGACAGGGGCGGACTCGACCAGTCGCTCGAGCCGGGCGGACCCGGCCGCGGCGAGAAACAGGGAACGGAGCATGCGCCGAGCGTAACCTCCGGGCCCGGCACGGATCCCCGGGAGCGGTACGTGCCCCATCGGGCCAGGTGCGGCTACCGTTGTCGGGTGAACTTCGATGCGTACGCCCGGACGGCGATAGACCTCGTCAACGCCGGACTGGACGATCTCGCCGGGTTGCGGGCCCTGTTCGGCGGCGATCAGGCCTGGATGCGTGATCAGGTCGCCGAGAAGGATCTGGCCGTCTTCCGCCGTGCGCAGCGCCGGCTGCGCGAGGTCTTCGAGCACGGGACGTCCGGACAGGACGCCGACGCCGTGCGGGAACTCAACGCCCTGCTCGAAGCCTATCCGGTGCAGCCACGCATCTCCGGCCACGACGCCAGCGACTGGCACATGCACGTGACCAGCCGGGGCTCGTCGGTCAGCGCGGAATACCTGGCCGGCGCCGCCTGGGGCCTGTCCGTCTGGCTCTGCGAGTACGGCAGCGCACGCTTCGGCATCTGCGCCGACGAGCGGTGCGGCAACGTCTACCTGGACACGTCGTCCAACAACTGCCGGCGGTTCTGCTCCGAGCGGTGCGCGACCCGCTCACACGTCGCCGCGCACCGGGCCCGCAAACGAGCCGCCGGGTCCCTCACCCCTGCTTGATCGCGGGTGTCGGCTCCAGGTGCTTACGGGCGAACTCCAGCGCCTCCCGCAGATCCGCCTCACGGGCCGGCCGGCTCGCCGCCTTGCGGGTGTTGATCTCCAGGGCCACCGACCCGGTGAATCCGCGCCCGGCCAGCGACCGCAGCAGCTCGGCACACGGCTGATTGCCCCGGCCCGGCACCAGATGCTCGTCCCGGCCCTCGCCGGTGCCGTCACCGAGATGCACGTGCTTCAAACCCGCGCCCATCCGGTCCGCCATCTCCAGGGCGTCGATCCGGGACGCGGCACAATGCGAGAGATCCAGCGTGTACGCGTCGAAGCCGGTCTCGGTCGGATCCCAGCCCGGGTTGTACGGCACCACCCAGCGGCCGGCCATCTTCACCGGGAACATGTTCTCCACCGCGAAGGTCAGGTCCGGATGCCGGCCCCGCACCTTGGCCAGCCCCTCCGCGAAGTTGCGTGCGTAGTCGCCCTGCCATCGGAACGGCGGATGCACCACCACGGTCGGGGCGCCGAGCGACTCGGCGAGCTGGGCGGCACGGGTCAGGCGCTCCCAGGGATCGGCGCTCCACACCCGCTGGGTGACCAGCAGGCAGGGGGCGTGCACCGACAGGACCGGCACGCCGTAGTGGTCGGCGAGTCCCTTGAGGGCGCCGGCGTCCTGGCTGACGGCGTCGGTCCACACCATGACCTCGAGGCCGTCGTAGCCGACCGTGGCCGCCATCTCGAACGCCGCCGCCGTCGGCTCCGGGAAGACCGAGGAGCTGGAGAGAAGCACGGGTACGCGGGAAGTCACGCCCTCCAGCGTAGCCGCGCGCAACAGGGCGGGATATATCAGCTCTAAACGGTCATGATCCACTGGTGGGCGTACGCTGACCCGGATGAGCCGCAAGACGCCACCACGGGAAGTAGCGCTCGACTTCCCTCGCGAATGGATCGAATTCCTCGATCCCGCCGATGAGCAGCACGTGGTCCGGGCCGACCTGACCTGGCTGCTGTCCCGGTGGACGTGCGTCTTCGGATCCGCCTGCCGAGGCATCCTCCCCGGCCGGGCCGACGACGGCTGCTGCTCACACGGGGCGTTCTTCACCGACGCCGACGACGAGAACCGGGTCAAAGCCGCGGTCCTCAAACTGACCCCGCTCACCTGGCAGCATCATCGTCGCGGTTTCAAGAACTGGACCGAGGTGGACACCGTCGACGGCACCAAACCGGCACGGCGGACCGCCACCCGCTCCGCCGACGGGCCGTGCGTCTTCCACAACGAAGCCGATTTCGCCGGCGGCGGCGGATGCGCGCTGCACGCCCAGGCACTCCGGGACGGCAAACATCCGCTCGCCTACAAGCCGGACGTGTGCTGGCAGCTGCCGGTCCGCCGCGAACAGGACTGGATCACCCGCCCCGACGGCACCAAGCTCCTCCAGTCCACATTGTCGGAGTTCGACAGGCGCGGCTGGGGCCCCGGCGGCCACGACCTGTCCTGGTGGTGCACGTCGTCGCCGGACGCCCACGTCGGCACCGAGGCGATGTATGTCACCTACGCCCCGGAACTGACCGAGTTGATCGGCGAGCCGGCCTACGCCCGCTTGGCCGAACTGTGCGCGGCCCGCCTGAAGTCCGGCCTGATCGCCGTCCATCCGGCGACCACCACGGCCAACGCCGCCGCCAAACCCGCCACCCGCCGCCGCTGACCCTCCCGCACCTCGGCACCAGGCCGACCTGGCAAGACCTCTCCACAGACCGGCTCCGTCACGCCGGCTCCAGCCCCAGCGCCAGACACAGCCGGCAAAGACCCCAACGCACACGATCACAGCAACAGCCCCGACGCACACCACGCCACAGCCAACAGCCCCAACGGACGCACACCCCGACCGCCGACAGCCCCAACGGACGCACACCCCGACCGCCGACAGCCCCAACGGACGCACACCCTGACCGCCGGCAACCCAACGGACGCACACCCCGACCGCCGGCAACCCAACGGACGCACACCTTGACGGCCGACATCCCCGGCGGGCGCACATGGTCACAGTTGGTAACCGGCGGGCGCACATGGTCACGGATTGTGGTCGGGTGTCGGGTTGCGCGACCCGACGAGGTCGCACGCTCGCGGCATCGTGATCATCTGCCGGGCCTGGGACACCGTCGGACGCACTCGACACCTCATCGAGCGCGGCCGGCGGGGATGACCACGGCTGGCCACGGCATGGTCCATCCGGGCCGAAAAAATCACGGCTGGTCACGGAATGGTCCATCCGGGCTGAAAGAATCACGGCTGCTCACCGAATGGTCCATCCGGGCTGAATCGCCCCGGCTGCCGTTCGATGATCGAGAGAAGTCGCTGCGGCACTGGCTCCACCGTTCAAGATTCAGCCGAGGAGCACCGGCCGAGCGGACCGCATCACCCCGCGCGATCTGGATGATTCTCCGCCTATTCGGGTCTTCTTCTCGACTGCCTGATCACTCGCGGTCAATACCTCGCGTGGGCGACTCGCTCAGCAGAGATCTTGTTGGATTTACCACCGGAAACGGTGGTAAATCCACCAAGGTCGGCCAGGGAGAAGCTGGAAGGCGGACACTCGCGCGAGGAATTGACCGCGAGCGGGCCAGCAGCTGAGAAAGTAGGCTCATTCGAGTCTTCTCTGCGGCCGCCTGATCACTCACGGTTAACCTGTGCGGCAGATCTTGCGGGCTACGGATTGCCCAGGTGGCTCCCGGACCTCGCCTCGCTCCCGCGAGGTCTGTTCCACAGGACCCAACGCAGCCCGGTGGACACCGCCATCGAGCCCTCTACCTCCTCGGCGTCACCGTGGATCACGGAACCTCTGATGGGCGACCGGAAGTGGACCGACGACCAGGACAACAATCGGAACCGGAACGATGCCAAGCGAAACGTAAACGGCCAGGCCGAGGACAGCGAGCAGGGCGGAAGACAGCGAGCAGGGCGGAAGACAGCGAGCAGGGCGAGATGCCTTCGCCAGCGAAGCCGTGAAAGCGCAGGCCACCGTGGGCTGAACGGCATCAGGGCGCGGGTCGCCGGGAAGTGGCCAGCGTGGGTGTTGACCGGGCGGTGCGGGGCCGGGACCCCGGCGCCCCCAGGCCCGGCTACCCGGCTGCCCGGCGCCCGGCTGACCGGCGCCCCCACGCCCGGCTGACCGGTGCCCCACGCCCGGCTGCTCGGCGTCAAGCTGATCGTGGCCGGCGGCTGGTAAGGATCGGGGAGACCGCGGGCATGGGTCAGCCCAGGATTGACCAACCGTGTGGTGGGACGGTCAGCGGCGGGCGGGAGTCTCCTGGGGTGTCGGACTCCAGCAAGGAGAGGCCCGCCTGGTCGAGCGGGAACGTGAATGGCGTGTCGCCGAGGTTGAGCAACGTGATGATGCGACCGGACGGGTTGTCGGGGGCTGTGGCGACCAAGGCGGCCGCCTCGTTGGTCAAGTGGGCAGGGCTGGTGCGGGCGTGTGCGAGCCACGAGTGGCGCCGCCGGACACCGATCAAGCGCTGGTGCAGGCGGAACGTCGGCCAGCCGAAAGCGGCCAGCTCGCTCGGGCTTGCCGGGAACGGTGGGCGGATCTCGTCGTCGCCGCCGGCCCTCTCCTCCTTGACGCCTCGGAATGCCTGCTCGTCGCCGTAGTAGACGCTAGGCACCCCGCCGACGGTGAACAGCACGGCCAGCGCGTGCCCGAGATGCCGCTCGTCGGTGAGCCGGGTGGCCAGCCTGGTCACGTCGTGATTGCCGGTGAAGGTGAGCGGCAGGCCGGCGTCCAGCACCGTGCCGTGCCGGTCGAGCGCCCAGGCCAGCTCGAAGAGGTTGCGGTCGTTGAGACTGCTCCAGATCGCCTTCCACAACTCGTACTGACTGATCGAGTCGAGGGTGCTCTCCCGCAGATAGGCCGGATAGTCGCCGTGGATGACCTCGCCGGTGAACCACGCGCCGGGATGCCGGGGCCGCACCCGGGCGAGGGCCTCGGCCCAGAACCGGGGTGGCACGGCATAGGCCGCGTCGAGCCGCCAACCGGACGCGCCCCGGCTCAGCCAGTGATCCATCACCCGCACCACGTGGTCGAGGACCTCGGGCTGGTCGTGGTCGAGGGCGACCAGCGCGCCGTGCCCCTCGAAGACCGCGAGATCACCGGAGCCGGTGCGCCGGAACCAGTGCTCGGGCGCGGAGAAACCCCGCCCCACGTGGTTGAACACCCCGTCGAGCAGCAGGTGCAGGCCGCGCTCGCGGGCCGCGACGGCGAGCTTGTCGAAATCGGCATCGTCGCCGAGCCGCGGATCGATGCGGAAGTGGTCGACGGTGTCGTAGCCGTGGCTCTCCGAGGCGAAGATCGGCCCGAGCTGGAGGCCGTTGGCGCCGAGCTCCACCGCGTAGTCCAGCCAGTCGGCCAGGTGATCCAGCCGGTGACCGGGCCCGGAGTGGAGTGCACCGGTGAAGCCGAGTGGGTAGACATGCCACCAGACAGCGTGATCGATCCAGCCGGTCATCAGCAGCCTCCGAGTTAGTGAGCCGGACTCAGTAACGTACTGAGCCTAGCTCACTAAAAAAGGTAAAGTCGACCCCATGCCACGCACGGATCGCCGCCCCCGCCAGCGGCTGGACGCTGAGACCCGTCGCGCCGAGATCCTCCGGGCAGCCGGTGAGGCGTTCAGCACGCAGCCCTACGCCCAGGTGTCGGTGGCGCGGGTGGCCGAGACGGCGGGGGCTTCCGAGGCGCTGGTGCACCGCTATTTCGCGGGCAAGGGCGGGCTCTACACGGCGGTCGTCGAGGCCGGGGTCCGCCGGTTGATCGACAGTCAGCGGGCCGCGGTCCGGGCCGACCCGGGCACGGCACGCGATCATGTGGCCGCCACGGTGCGGATCTATCTGGATCTGGTCGCCGAGTGGTCGCCCGGATGGCTCCATCTGCTGCGGTCGCCGGGCGGTGAGCCGGTCGCCGCGACGGCGTTGCGGCGGGAGACCCGGGACACCTACGCCACCCTGCTGCGCGAGTTGTTACTTCTGCCGGACGATCCCCGGCTCGACTACGCGATCTACGGCTATCTGAGCTTCCTGGACGCCGCGTGCGAGTGCTGGGCGGAGCGCAATCATCCGGCCGAGGACCGGGAGCCGATCACCGAGCAGGCCCTCGCCACCCTGAGCGCCGCCCTGACGGCAGCGGGGCACCCCGGCGTCTTGCGGTGAGACGCCGGGGCGGGAGCACCGGGATGACCCGATCACGGGCGGGTCATCCCGGCTCCCCCATAGTCTCATGCAGGGTAGTCTCGTATCAAGTAAAGATCACGGCTCGAACTTGTAGCCGAGACCCCGGACGGTGACGATGTAGCGCGGCGCCGACGGCTCCGGCTCCACCTTGGAGCGCAGCCGCTTCACGTGCACGTCGAGCGTCTTGGTGTCACCGACGTAGTCGGCGCCCCAGACCCGGTCGATGAGCTGACCGCGGGTGAGCACCCGGCCGGCGTTGCGCAGCAGGAGTTCGAGCAGCTCGAACTCCTTGAGCGGCAGCTGGACCCCGGAGCCGTCGACGGTCACCACGTGGCGTTCCACGTCCATCCGGACCGGGCCGGCGGCCAGGGTCGGCGTGGTGACCTCGGCCGCCTCGGTGCCCTGCCGGCGCAGTACGGCGCGGATCCGGGCGACGAGTTCCCGGGGTGAGTACGGCTTGGTGACGTAGTCGTCCGCTCCGATCTCCAGGCCGACCACCTTGTCGATCTCGCTGTCCCGGGCGGTGACCATGATGATCGGGACGGCCGAACGCTGCCGCAACTGGCGGCAGACCTCGGTGCCAGACATCTCCGGCAGCATCAGGTCGAGCAGCACGATGTCGGCACCGGTCCGGTCGAACTGCGTCAGGGCGGAGGTCCCGGTCGCGGCGACCGAGACTTCGAAACCTTCTTTACGCAGCATGTACGACAGGGCGTCGGAGAACGACTCCTCGTCCTCGACCACGAGCACGCGGGCCAATGCAGTTCCTTCCGTCGTCGGCGGTCGGGCTAGCGCCCGGCCACACCGGACTCGATCTCAATCGCCGTCGGTGACGACGAGGGGGACTCGGGGGGTCGCGCCGGTAGGCGCAGGGTGAACGTAGAACCGTCGCCGAGTGAACTGGTCACGTCGACGCGGCCACCGTGATTGGTGGCGATGTGCTTGACGATGGCCAGGCCGAGGCCGGTGCCGCCGGTGGAACGGGAGCGGGCCTGATCGGCACGGTAGAACCGTTCGAAGACCCGTTCCACGTCCTGTGGGGCGATACCGATGCCCTGGTCGGCGACGTCGATCTCGATCCAGTCGTCGGTGTGCCGCATGGTGAGCGAGACCTTGGTGTCCTCGCCCGAGTACGCGATCGCGTTCTCCACCAGGTTGGTGACCGCGGTGGCGATCTGACTGTCGCTGCCGTACACCATGGAGCCTTTGGGCCCCTCGTACGCGATCTCGATGTTCTTGGCCGACGAGGTGGTGCGGGTGCGGTCGACCACCTCGGCGATCACCCAGTCCAGCGAGACCGGCTCGGGGTTGGGCAGCGGCTCGGCACCCTGTAGCCGGGTGAGTTCGAGCAGCTCGTTGACGAGCCGGCCCATCCGGGCGGACTCATGGTGGATCCGCTCGGCGAACCGGCGCGCGGCCAGCAGGTCCTCGGACTGGGCCTCGGGGGCCGCCTCGGGCAGCTGGGTCGCGTCGAGCAGCGCCTCGGCCAGCAGCTGGAGGGCGCCGATCGGGGTCTTCAGCTCGTGGCTGACGTTGGCCACGAAGTCCCGCCGGACCCGGGCCAGCCGGTGCGACTCGGTCACGTCGGCGGCCTCGACCGCGACGTGGGTGGCGTTCAGTGCGACCGCCCGCAGGTGCAGTCCGAGCGGGGCGTGCCCGCCTCCGGCCCGTCCCCGCGGAAGATCCAGTTCCACTTCCCTGCGTACGCCGGTCCGCCGCACCTGGCCGGCCAGCGTCCGCAGGATCGGATGAGCCGCGATGGTGCCGGGCGCCCCGCCGGAGCGGAGCAGTCCCATCGCCCGCGCGGCCGGGTTGACCAATACCGGATGGTCGTCGGCGTCGAGGACGACGACTCCCACCCGTAACGAATCGAGGCTCTTCCGTCCGAGCCCCTTGAGGCCGTGTTTGCCTCCCGGGCGATCGTCGTCCGGTTCGATGGCGGCGCTCCCCTCCGGTCCCCCGGTCCGAGCCGGTCCGCCCGGTCGGCGAATCCGGGCAAGGGCGAGTCCCGCTCCCACGCCGACGGCAAGCGCGGCAGCAACCATGCCGATGGCGTAATCCCACTCCACGCTGCGATCGTAGGGTCATTGTTTACCTGGACCCCAGGGCCATTACGGCAAATCGGTCGCGCGTCGGGCAATGTTCACCGCCAGGCCCGGCGTCGTTCACCGCTGTTCACGTTCAGGCCGCTCCACGCCCATACCGTGAGCTGCGAACACCCGGCCGACGCCAATGAAAGAGGACGTGGAAATGCGCGAGGAGTACCAGGCCGATCTGGTCGAGGTGAGCCGTCTGCTGGTGACCATGGCGGAGTCGGTCCGCGCGGCACTGCGCAAGGCGACCTCGGCTCTGCTGACCGCCGACCTGAAGGCCGCCCAGGCCGTGATCGAGCGCGACTCCGAGGTCGACGCGATCTACGAGCAGGTCGAGATCAAGGTCGCCGACACCATCGCCCGCCAGGCCCCGGTCGCCTCCGACCTGCGGCGGGTCATCACCGCTCTGCACATCGCCGCCGACCTGGAGCGGATGGGTGACCTGGCCGAGCACGTGGCGAAGACGGCGGCCCGCCGGCACCCGTCCCCGGCGGTTCCGGCCGAGCTGCGCCCGGCTTTCAAGGGCATGGCCGAGGTGGCCGACCAGATGGCCGAGAAGATCGCCGGCCTGCTCGCCAAGCCGAACGTGGAGCTGGCGGCCCAGCTGGAGAAGGACGACGACGCGATCGACGACCTCGAGCGCGAGCTGTTCAAGATCATGCTGGCCGACGACTGGCCCTACGGCGCCGAGACGGCGATCGACGGCGCCCTGCTGGGCCGGTTCTACGAGCGGTACGCCGACCA
The DNA here is from genome assembly GCF_050589265.1 of Actinoplanes sp. G11-F43. Taxonomy (NCBI): domain Bacteria; kingdom Bacillati; phylum Actinomycetota; class Actinomycetes; order Micromonosporales; family Micromonosporaceae; genus Actinoplanes; species Actinoplanes sp. G11-F43. Next base: position 115,415 of record NZ_JBNZCE010000005.1, on the reverse strand, counting down.
CGCGGTGAACATCGGCGAGCACCTGATCTACCTGATCACCGGCCAGACGGTGTCCGCCGCCGAGGACAACGCCTGATTCCGTGTGGTGCGGTGCGGCTCGTATCGAGCCGNGCCCCCCCCCCCCCCCCCCCCCCCCCCCCCCCACCACACGAGAAGACGAACTGAGGCCGGGACCACCACGGGGTGTCCCGGCCTCATCCGTGAACGCTACTTCTTGCCCTGGTTGGCGACCGCCTCGGCGGCCTCCTTCGCGGCGACCGGGTCGAGGTAGGTGCCGCCCTTGGTGATCGGGCGCAGGTTCTCGTCCAGGTCGTAGCGCAGCGGGATGCCGGTCGGGATGTTCAGCCCGGCGATCGCCTCGTCGGAGATGTCGTCGAGGTGCTTGACGATCGCGCGCAGCGAGTTGCCGTGCGCCGCCACCAGCACCGTCTTGCCGGCCCGCAGGTCCGGGACGATCGCGTCGTACCAGTAGGGCAGGGCCCGGACCAGCACGTCCTTCAGGCACTCGGCCTTGGGCAGGATCTCCGGGGCGAGATCGGCGTACCGGGCGTCGCCGTCCTGGCCGAACTCGGAGCCGGCCTCGATCGGGGGCGGGGGGACGTCGTACGAGCGACGCCACAGCATGAACTGCTCCTCGCCGTACGTCTCCAGGGTCTGCTTCTTGTCCTTGCCCTGCAGGGCGCCGTAGTGACGCTCGTTGAGCCGCCAGTGACGCTTCACCGGGATCCAGTGCCGGTCGGTGATGTGCAGTGCGATCTCGCTGGTGCGGATCGCGCGGCGGAGGAGGCTGGTGTGCACCACGTCGGGCAGCACCCCCTGCTCCTTGAGAAGCTCGCCACCGCGCCGGGCCTCGGTCTCACCCTTGGCGTCCAGGTCGACGTCGACCCAGCCGGTGAAGAGGTTCTTGGCGTTCCACTCGCTGTTGCCGTGCCGCAGCAGCACCAGGGTTCCAGTCATGACCCCCATCTTCCCCCGTCCGGAGGTACGACATACGGGCCACCCGTCACGTGTCCGTCGCCACACCGAAACTCGCTTGCACGCCGAACCTCTCATGTAAGGGAATGAAGCCTGATCAACACTTACTAGGAGGCATCGGTGCGAGGCTGGCTGCGACAGACCGCGGGTGGACTGCCGCGGCAGTTCTGGGTCCTCTGGGCCGGGACGCTGATCAACCGCCTCGGCTCCTTCGTCGTCCTGTTCCTGAGCATCTACCTGACCAGCGACCGGGGTTTCTCGCAGAGCCAGGCCGGCCTGGTCCTCGGCGTCTACGGGGTGGGCGGCGCGATCGGCACGATGGGTGGCGGGGTGCTGTCCGACCGCTGGGGCCGCCGGCCGACCCTGCTGATCGCCCAGTTCGGGGCGGCGGCGCTGATGCTCGGGCTGGGCCTGGCACAGACGTACCCGCAGATCCTGGTCGCGGCCTTCGCGCTGGGCCTGTTCGCCGAGGCCGCGCGGCCGGCGTTCGGCGCCATGATGATCGACGTGGTGCCGGAGCACGACCGGGTCCGGGCGTTCTCGCTGAACTACTGGGCGATCAACCTGGGCTTCGCGCTGGCCGCGGTGTGCGCCGGCCTGGCCGCGCAGGTGGACTACCTGATCCTCTTCGTGGTCGACTCGGCCAGCACCCTGGTCACCGCGGTGATCAGCCTGATCTTCCTGGCCGAGACCCGGCCGGCCCGCCCGTCCGGGGCGATCGCCGCGGTGGCGCCCACCGGCGGCGGGCTCGGCGCGGCGCTGCGGGACCGGGTGTTCCTGACCTTCGTCGGGCTCAACTTCCTGACCGTGCTGGTGATCTTCCAGCACCAGGCGACGCTGTCCATCTCGATGATCGCGGACGGCTACTCGGCCGTCGACTACGGCACGATCATCGCGGTGAACGGGGTGCTGATCGTGCTCGGCCAGCTCTTCGTGCCGCGGCTGATCCAGGGCCGGGACAGCGCCCGGGTGCTCGCGGTCGGCGCGCTGCTGGTCGGCGCCGGGTTCGGTCTGGTGGGGGTCGCCTGGTCGGCTCTGACGCTGGCCTTCACCGTGGTGATCTGGACGCTGGGCGAGATGCTCCAGTCGCCGAGCAACGCGGCCACCATCGCGGCGCTCGCCCCGGGGTCGCTGCGCGGGAGGTACCAGGGGCTGAACTCGCTCTCCTGGCAGGCCGGGTCGGCGCTGGCACCGATCCTGGGCGGTCTGGCGCTGCAGACGGCGGGTGACACGGTGCTGTGGGCGTCCTGTTTCGGGATCTGTGTGCTGGTGGCGATCGGCCAGGTGCTGGCCGGACCGGCTCGCACGAGGCGCGCGGCTCAACTGCGTCAGCAGGAGCTCGCGGAGGTGAAATAGCGCCGGCGGCGGCGGACGACACCCATCCCCATAGGCGCCGTCCGCACTAACCGCCGGTCTCGGGTCGCGCCGTCCCCCAACGGCTCATGCCACCCGTCCCCAAACGCCGAACCGCGGCGATCATTGCTGATCGACCCGTTCCCCGAACTGACGGCTCGGCGTCCATCGACCACGCTAGTTGGGGCAGTCAAGCCTCACAACCCGATTTCGTGTCGACATCTGTCTCAACCGTCACATTGCCAAACAACCAACCGATCGGATGATCCGCCAATCACTCGTCCGGGTTTGTCGGGAGGGAAGAAATCACGACGCTTACCGTTCGGTAACTACGCCCACGATAATGGCGGCACAGGGTAGACGACCGTCGAACCAGTCGCCAACGGCTCAGCGAATCCCCAGGTGTTCACCAGCTGCCTGCCGGTACCCAGGATCGCAACAACCCATACATCGATAGGCAACAAACTCATGTCCGGCTCGAATCGGTCCCGATTCGGTGCACCGGAGTCGACATTGGACACCCTGCCGTGGATAGACCGATCTTGATGATCGAACTGTTACTCGGGCCGCTCGATCAGGTGCTGGAAGGCACGCAGGTTGGCCGTCGATTCGCCACGTTTGACGCGCCAGTCCCACTCCCGCCGGATCGACGTGCCGAACCCGATCTCCAGCATCGTGTCGAAGGACTCGTCGGCATAGGTCAGCACCGAACCCAGGATCCGGTCCAGCTCGTCCTCGTCCAACCCGGACAGTGCCACCCGGCCGGTCAGGTAGACGTCACCGGCCGCGTCGATGGAGAAGGCCACGCCGTACATCCGGGCGTTGCGCCGCAACAGCCAGGCCCACAGATCCTCGTGTCGCTCGTCCGGCCGGCGCATCACGAACGCCTCGATCCGCAGCGCGTGCTCACCGACGATCAGGTTGCAGGCGGTCTTCAGCTTGTGCGTGCCGGGCAGGGTGACCACATAGGACCGCTCCCCGGTGGACTCCCAGTCCAGCTCCCGATCGGTCAGCACCCGCTCGATCAGCTCGGTCACCATCCGCACGCCACCCCCTCGACCCGCGCCGCGATCAGCGCACGATGCCCGCTCACCGCGTCACGGTAAACCCGGAGAAGCGTCTCGGCGGTGCGATCCCAGGAGAACTGCGAGGCGTGCGCGACCGCGCCGGCGGCCAGCCGACGCCGGCGGCCGGGCGAGTCCAGCAGCCGGTCCAGCACCTTCGCCCAGTCGCGCGGGTCGTGCCCGTCGACCAGGACACCGCTGACACCGTCCCGGACCGCGGTCACCAGGCCACCCACCGCGGCCGCCACCACCGGCGTGCCACAGGCCTGCGCCTCCAGCGCGACCAGCCCGAACGACTCGTTGTGGGACGGCACCGCGACCAGATCCGCGGCCCGGTAGAGGGCGGCCAGGTCGTCGCCGGTCTGCGGGGGCAGGAACACCACCGAGTCGGTGACGCCGAGCGTGGCGGCCAGCTCGATCAGCGAGGACGGCCGGTCCAGCCCGCTGCCGCTCGGGCCACCGCAGATCACCAGGGTGGCCTCGGCGCCGGCGGCCCGCATCTCGGCGAGCGCGGCCACCAGCACGTCCGGCGCCTTCAACGGCTGGATCCGGCCGACGAAGGCGATGATCCGGCCGTGCTCGGGCAACCCGAACCGGGCCCGGTCGACGGCGCCCGGACGGAACCGGCGCAGATCGACGCCCGGCGGGACCACACTCACCAGGGCCGGGTCGGCGCCGTAGTGGCCGATCAGGTCCCGCGCCTCGAAATCGGTGTTCGCCACCAGGCGATCCGAGGCGGCCACCACCTGCTCCTCGCCGATCACCCGGGCCTTCGGCTCCGGCCGGTCACCGGCGGCGATGAACCTGTTCTTCACCTTGGCCAGGGTGTGCGCGGTGTGCACGTGCGGCACGCCCCAGCGCTCCCGGGCCAGCCAGCCGATCTGGCCGGAGAGCCAGTAGTGCGAGTGGATCAGGTCGTAGTAGCCGGGCGGATGCGCCGCCTCGGCCCGCAGCACGCCGTTGGTGAACGCGCAGAGCTGGGCCGGCAACTCCTCCTTGGCCAGGCCCTCGAACGGGCCCGCCGTCACGTGCCGGACGTGCACACCGGGAGCCATCTCGACGACCGGTGGCAGGCCACTGGCGGTGGCGCGGGTGAAGATCTCCACCTCGACGTCCCGTTCGGCAAGCCGTTTCGCGATCTCGACGATATAGACGTTCATGCCGCCCGCGTCCCCGGTGCCCGGTTGCTCCAGGGGTGAGGTGTGCACGGAGAGCGTGGCGATCCGGCGGGGAGTCGGCCACCGGCCACCGGGACCTGGGTCAGCCACTGGGGATCCTCCCGTATCGGATGTGAAAAGTTGTTGCCTCAAGGTTCATCTTCCCCATCGGCGTCCCGGGAACCACCACACAATCAACCCGGGGTGATCCAGGTCATTGATCAGGAGGCGGGAAGCGGCGGGTGCGGAAGAATCGGCGGATGCAGAACATCGCAGTGGTCACCGGGGCATCCAGCGGGATCGGCGCGGCCACCGCCCGGCGTCTGGCCACCGAGGGCTTCCACGTCGTCGCGGCGGCCCGCCGGGCGGATCGGCTGACCGCACTGGTCGAGGAGATCGGCGGCGGCTCGGCCACCGCGGTCGAGTGCGACGTCACCTCGGACGAGTCGGTGGCCCGGCTGGCCGCCACCGTCACCGGGCTGGGCGCACCGGTCACGCTGCTGGTCAACAACGCCGGCGGGGCCAAGGGGCTGGACCCGGTGGCCGGCGGGTCGGTCGAGGACTGGCAGTGGATGTACGACGTGAACGTGCTCGGCACCCTGCGCGTCACCAAGGCGCTGCTGCCCGCGCTGGAGGCGAGCGGAGCCGGGACGATCGTGACCGTCGGTTCCACCGCGGCCTTCACGCCGTACGAGGGCGGTGGTGGTTATGTGGCGGCCAAACACGGTCAGACCGCCCTGGTCGGGACACTGCGGCTGGAGCTGTCCGGCAAGCCGGTCCGGGTGATCGAGATCGACCCGGGCATGGTCCGGACCGACGAGTTCGCCGTCAACCGCTTCGGCGGCGACCGGGCCAAGGCCGCTTCGGTGTACGCGGGGGTCAGGGAACCCCTGATCGCCGACGACATCGCGGACTGCGTCGCGTGGACCGCGACCCGCCCGCAGCACGTGAACGTCGACCGTCTGGTGGTGCGCCCGATCGCCCAGGCCGCCCAGCACAAGGTGCACCGGGAGGAGTAGGGGTGAAGCCGGTCGGCGCGATCACCCGGGGGACCACCAATCCCAACCGGCTGCGCAGGGTCGACAACTTCATCGCGTACCGGTGCGGTCCGCTTCTGATCGGGGCGGCGCAGCCGCTGGTGGTCGACCTGGGCTACGGGGCCACGCCGGTGACCGCGGTGGAACTGCGGGGCCGGCTGGCGGAGGCGGTCCGCGCGGACATCACGGTAGTCGGTCTGGAGATCGATCCGGTACGGGTGAGCGACGCGCTGCCGTTCGCGGATCCACCGGGGCTGGAGTTCCGGCGTGGCGGCTTCGAGCTGGCCGGGTTGTCCCCGGTGGTGGTGCGCGCGTTCAACGTGCTGCGGCAGTACTCCGAGGAGGAGGTGGCGGCGGCCTGGCGGGCGATGACCGGCTCCGGCGCGCTGCTGGTCGAGGGGACCTGTGACGAGCTGGGCCGGATCGCCACCTGGGCGGTGGTGACGGACGGGGTGCCGCGCACCTTGACGCTCTCCGCCCGGCTGCCGGTGCTGGAGCACCCGTCGATCTTCGCCGAGCGGCTGCCGAAGGCGCTGATCCACCACAACGTGCCCGGTCATCCGGTGCACGATCTGCTCCAGGCGCTGAACCGGGCGTGGGAGACCGAGGCGACCCCGTTCGGGCCGCGGCAGCGCTGGCTGGCCACCGTGCGACGGTTGCGGGCCGAGGGCCGGCCGGTGCTGGACGGCCCGGCCCGGTGGCGGCTCGGCGAGCTGACCGTGCCCTGGCCCTAGTCCTCGTCTTCGTTCTTCTTCTGGTCCAGGGCGTCCCGCAGGGCCTGGAGCAGGGCGTCGGCGGTGAACGGCTTCTTCACCAGCACGTCCGACTCCTCGATCTGCCCCTTGGCGACCGCGATGTCCTTGGGCAGGCCGGACACGAAGACGACGGCGATGCCCGGCCGCAGCTCGCGGATGTGCTTGGCGAGGTCCCCGCCGGAGGCGCCGGGCAGGGTCAGATCGGCGATCAGCGCGTCGATCTCGCCCGGGTGGTCCCGGCAGACGGCGAGGGCCTCGTTCTCGTCGCCGGCGGCCAGCGTCGCGAACCCGCGCCGCTCCAGCATGCGGCGCATGATGTCACGCAGGTCCTCTTCGTCGTCCACGACCAGGACTGTCGGCCTCTCGGCGACCGGCGCCTCGGACATCTCGGTCCTCCTCGGGCTGGGGTCGCTCTCACGCTATCCGTCACCGGGGTCCGGCGTACGGCGGTTGGCCGACGAGACGGCTCACCGCACGGCATCCGGGTGCCGTGCGGTGAATCGTGCCGGTTCGGGCTGTGGGATCAGGCGCCGGCGGTCAGGTGGCCGGTGTAAAGGAGGCGGTTCGGCGACCCCTTGCCGGCCCCGGTGACCAGGCCGGTCCCGGCGTTGTCGATCAGGTCGGCCCGCACCTGGGCGGGGGTCCAGTCCGGGTGCGCGGCGAGCACCAGGGCGGCCGCGCCGGCCACGTGCGGGGCGGCCATCGAGGTGCCGCTCATCGTCTTGACGGCGGAGTCCGAGGCGCGGCCCGCCGACTCGATCTCCACGCCGGGCGCGAAGAGGTCCAGGCACCTGCCCCAGTTGGAGAAGGGGGCGCGGGCGTCGAACGCGTCCACCGCGCCGACCGTGATGGCCTCCGGGGTGGCGGCGGGCGACGCCTTGCAGGCGTTCCGGTCCTCGTTTCCGGCGGCGATGGTGTACGTCACACCCGAGGCGATGGACCGCTGCACCGCCGCGTTGAGTGCCCGGTTCAGTGGGCCACCGAGGCTCATGTTGGCGACCGCGGGCTTCTGGGCGTGGGCGGTCACCCAGTCGATGGCCGCGATGAAGTCGGAGTACGCGCCGGAGCCGTCGCAGCCGAGCACCTTGAGGCCGACCAGGTTCACGTCCCGGGCCACGCCGTGGGTGGCGCCGCCGATGGTTCCGGCGACGTGGGTGCCGTGGCCGTTGCAGTCGTCGGCGGTCGCGTCCTGGTCGACGAAGTCCCAGCCGCTGCTCGCCCGGCCGCCGAACTCCTGATGGGTGGTCCGGATCCCGGTGTCGATGACGTACGCGGTGATCCCGGCGGCCGGCCGGTGGGTGTAGGTGCCGGAGAGCGGCAGGGCACGCTGGTCCATCCGGTCCAGTCCCCAGGCCGGGGCGTCGGCGGTGGTGATCCGGGCGTCCTGCTCGACGTAGTCCACGGACGGGTCGGCAGCCAGGCGGCGGGCCTCGGAGGAGGTGGCGTTCAGGTGGAAGCCGCGTACGGTGGAGAGATAGTTGCCGTCGACCACACCGCCGTACTCGCGGGCCAGCTCCTGCGAGGCCGACGTGACCTGCGAAGCTTCGGCGGAGCCCGGCTTCAGGACGACGATGAAGCTGTTCGGGATGGCGCCCTGGGTGCCGGCCCCGGCGATCGTCCCCACCGCCGGGGCAGCCGCGGCGGGCCCGGCCAGGCCCCAGAGAACGGCGGTGGCGGCGCTCACGGCGACGGTCAGGCGGCGGGCGTCGTTACCGAACATGTGGGATGGGTCCTCTCGGTTGTGTTCTCGGGCCCGGATTCGTTCCGGCCCAGGGGCATGCCAAGAGCGGCTGGGGGAAATGTTGGCCGGGGGCTGGTGCGCTCCCGGGACCCTCCGGGTTGTGTCCCGGTTGCGCCGAGGATCGGACGGGTCACACCACGAACCTCTAAGCCGACCGTGCGGTGGGCCGATTTTCTCGCTGTCAGGACCGCTGCACCGCTACCGAGTACCGCCACCCGAGCAACAAGGAGAGCGATATGACCGCACTGCTGTCGCCCGAGATCGACACCGTCGGCGAGCTGACCGACCGCTGCGATCGTTGTGGGGCGGCCGCCAAGCTGGAGGTCGTCCTGACCAGCGGCGGAGACCTGGCCTTCTGCGGCCACCACGCGAACCGGCACCGTGCTGACATCGCCAGGATCGCCAGCAAGATCCGCATCGAGGACGGGTTCGACTGGGCGGTCAAGTAACCGCTGGACACGATGGCCCGCGATATGCTCTTTCCCTCACGTCTTGGGGGTATTTGTGCATATCGCGGCGCACGACGTGGGCAGGCTCTCCCGGCTGACCGCCGGGTGCGCCGGAGCCACGGTCGCCGTCTTCGGCGCACTGCACACGTCCATCGACGACCTGGCCACGGCTGACCTCAGCCGTAGCCCGGCCGTCGCCCTGATCCCGGCCGGGATCGCCCTGGTGCTCCAGGCGCTGCCCGCCGCCGGGACCGCGCGGCTCCGGGCCGGCGCGGCCGCGCTGTTCGCGCTGGCCGCCGCCGGGATCGGCGCCGCGGCCCTGGTCAGCCATCCGGCGGTGGCGGTCGCCACGGTCCTCACCGGGCTCGCGCTGGCCTGCCTGGACCTGCGGATGCCGACCCGTGGCGGCGTCGCCTACCGGCTGGCCGACCCGCTGCTGCTGGGCGCCGCGATCATCGCGCTGGTCGCCCTGGTGCCGCGGCTCTTCGAGCCGGCCTTCCCACCCGGCCGCGGGCCGGACGGGGTGATGCCCACCTATCTGGCCGGGCCGCTGCTGGCGCTCACCATCGGCACCATCCTGGCCCGCCCGGAGACCGGCCCGCTGCACACCCTGGACGAGTCCGGGCCCCGCGTGGCGGTGCGCCGGCTGGCCCCCGCCCTGATCGCCACACCGGTGGTCGCCGCCCTGGTCAGCGCGTTCGCCGCCCGATCCGGCGCGAGCCGTCCGGTGGCCGCGGTGAGCACCGGGGTGATTCTGGCGGTGCTGGCCCTGCTCGCCGTCCTCGCCTATCTGGTGCGCAGTCTCAACGACGCCGACCGGCGGCAACGTCACCTGGTGGCGGAGCTCCGGGACCGGCAGGACTTCGCGCAGACGCTGTTGCAGTCGATGAACGAGGCCGTGATGGTCCTGGACGCCAACTACCGGGTGATCGACGTGAACCGCCGCTGGCGGGAACTCACCGGCCACCAGGACCTACCCGCCGAATCGCCGCCGCTGCCCCCACCGGGCACCGGCGGCGACTGGCTTCTGCCCCGGGCCGACGGCACCGACGTGCCGGTGCTGGCCACCATGGCGGCGATCCCGGACGCGGCCGGCGCGCCCCGCGGGTACGTCGCGACCTACATCGACATCGCCGAGCGCAAGCAGGCCGAGGTGGCGCTCACCGCGCACGCGGCGGAACTGGAGCGGGGCAACGCCGACCTGGCCGCCGCCCTGGCCTTCAAGAACGATCTGACCTCGATGCTGACCCACGACGTGGCCCAGCCGATCAGCTCGATCGCCAGCCTCGCCGAGCTGCTCTGCGCGGACTGGGCGGACCTGCCCGAGGACATCCGGCTGGAACTCGCCACCAAGATCGACAAGAACACCCGCCGCCTGATCAAGATGATGAACGACCTGCAGCTGCTCTTCCGGCTGGACACCGGCACGGTCACCGCCCGCCGGGTGCCGGTGCCGCTGCTGGAGACGGTGGAGGCGGTCCGCGCGTCCACCGCCGGCGCCACCGACGTGACGATCGAGGTCGACGACGAGGTGGCCGCCCTGGCCGACCGCGGGCACCTGGCCATCGTGGTGGAGAACCTGCTGAAGAACGCGCTGGCGCACGGCGCGCCACCGGTCCGGATCCAGGGCGAACGACGGCCGGACGACACGGTGCGCCTGGTGGTGCAGGACAGCGGCAACGGGATCCCGGACGACCTGCTGCCCAACCTGTTCGGGCGGTTCATCCGGGGCGCCGGGCTCGGGCTGTTCATCGTGCGGCACCTGGTCGAGGCGAACGGTGGATCGGTGCAGTACGAGCACGCCGCCCCGCAGGGCGCGCGCCTGCTGGTCACGCTGGAGGCGGCAGCCACCTGAAAGGGCCCGGGACGCGATGCGCCCCGGGCCCCTCGGAAGTCTTCGCGGTCAGCCGCGCTCCTCCTCGTTGATCATGCCACTGCCCCACGTGTCCGAACCCGCGCCGCGGCCACCCATCCGGGCGGTGCCGGCGGCGGCCCCGGTGTCCCAGCCGGCACCCGGATGCGGCACCGCTCCGGTCCGGTTGCGGATGCGCGCGGCCACCGCGGCGGGCGACGGGGCGTCCATGCTGATCCCGGGCAGCAGGGTGTGCGAACGGCCGGCCATCTGCTTCGAGCTGGCGCCGGCGTGCGGGATCGGGCGGCCACCGAGCACACCGCTCTCCACCAGCCCCTTGAAGGTGGTCAGGTCGGCCTTGAGCCGGCGGTTCAGTGACTCCTGCCCGTGCCGGTCACTGGGCATCAGGAAGGCGATGTCCGCCTCCAGCTGGGCGACGACCTGGGTCTTGGTCTCCCCCATCGGGCGGAGCGTGATCGTCTCGGCGAGCAGCGGGCCCTCCATGGTCGACCAGGAGACACGCTCGTCCGGCGATCGCTCGATGATCTGGGCGTCGAACTCGCGGCGCTTCCCGTCGACATCCATGATCCAGTGCGTCTGGTCGGTGCCGATCGACGTCACCTGCCGCACACCGGTCATGAATCGGGGGTAGTTCTCGAATGCCGCGAGCTGCTCGTACACCGTGTGAACCGGCGCACTGACTTCGATAGCCTGCTGAACCATGCTCATCGCAACTCTCCCATGCTGAAGTGCTGGCATCACAGAGAGTACGGAGGCGAGTGCGCAACGTGTTCAGTTTCCCGGTTTAGGCTCCACCCCCGGCTCAGACCCGGCGCAGGTAGTGCCAGCGGCCCACCTCGGCGGCGTACCGGGCGTCACTGGCCGGCACCACCGTCACCGCGGCGTCCAGCAGCATCTCCACCACCCGAGGCGACGGGCTGCGCCAGGCCTCACTGACCTCCACCACGGTGCCGGTGGTCCGGCAGGCCGCGGCCAGGTCGGCGACCAGGTCCGGGGTCACCACCGAGTCGTCGATACCGGCCTGGCCGAGCAGGGCCAGCGGGCGGGCCAGCCGGGCCGGGGCGTACCGGGAAGCTCGTTCCAGGCCTTTGACCGTCGCCGCCACCAGCAGCTCGGCCACCTGGCGGTGGGTCAGCAGACCGGCGTCCACCCGGGTCCGCACGTCACGCGGGCTGAGCAGTTCGCCGGCGGCCGGCAGCGCGGAGAGGGCCACCGACAGCGCGTCCAGCGGCGCCAGATCGGGCGGCAGCGCCAGCCAGCCGTCCGCGCGGACCACCTCCACCTCGGCCGCCACCCGCAGGGTCATCTCGGTCCGGTGCCGGGCCCGCCGCACCGCGTCGGCGTACGCCGGGAGCCAGGTGGTGTCCGGGCCGGCCTGGTCGGCGAAGGTGAGCGACAGCAGTCCGGCCTGATCAGCCGCGGACACCACCACACCGACGGCGTCCCGGCCGGCCGAGAACCCGGTGTGCACGTGCGCGTCCACCGCAAGGTCGAGCGCGCAGGCGGTACCGACCGCACCGCCACCGATGACTGATTCGCGCTCTACGCCCACGCTGACTCCCCGGCTGAAGAAGACGGGATTCTCCCGCCCGATGACGAGGATGCCCGCCGGATGTTGTCCGCGGGGTCAGCCGCCGGTGCAGGTCAGGTGCCGCGCTACGGCGCGTCCGGGGTCTCCAGCATCCGGGTCACCGCGTCGACGGCGTCCGCCGAGGGCGAGGCCGCGGACCGGTTGGCCTCCTGAAGCTCGCGGTAGACCTCCTCGCGATGCACCTGTACGTCCCGGGGCGCCTGGATGCCCAGCCGGATGACGTCGCCACGGGCCTCCAGGACGGTGATGACGACGTCGTCGCCGATCATCACGCTCTCCCCCGCCCGCCGGGTCAGCACCAGCATCGGTGCCCTCCTCCATCCATGGAAACGGACCACACATGGCGAAGGCGCGGCCGCGACGAACGCGGCCGCGCCTGCGACGAGCCAGGATCAGAAGTTCCGGTTCAGGATGGCCCGGACCGGGTAGTTCGAGCCGCTCAGGACGACCTGCATGGCCCGCATGCTGTCGCGGTCGACCACGATCGGGGCGAGCAGGTTCGCGGTCGTCTCGTGCTCGCTCGCGGTGATCACCGTGAGCAGCAGCAGACGGTCCGGGTCCTTGGTGTTCAGCGCGGCGAAAACCCCGTTCTCGATCTCCGGCGCGTAGTCCGGGAAGAACGGCTCCGGCGGGGAGACCAGGAAACGCAGCTCCGGGTCCTCGACGGAGGTGAACGAGTAGAGCAGACCGTCGTCGTTGAGACGCACCAATACGAACTCCCGATGCGCCGGGAAGCCCGGCATGGGCACGGCCATCGTGATGGTCGGCAGCCCCAGCGACGGGTCGGTCATCGTGGCCTCGATCGGTCGGGATGCGGTGCGAGTAGTCATGGTCACCTCAGGAAATCGATGAGTGAGGGCTGGATCACCTTGGCCGTGGCGGCCAGGGCGGCCTGATACGAGGTCTGCTGAAGCTGCAATTCCATGATCGCCTTGGGCAGGTCGACATCCTCGATATCGGACAGCTGCGACGAGACGGACATCAGACGGTCCTCTGCGGACTGCTTCATCTGTGTAACCCGATTATATCGGGCACCTACATCTGAAAGGGTGGAATTCAGGGTTTCCGTAGCTTTATCGAGGTTTGCCAGACCGGTCTGAATTCCGTCGGCGTCTCCGGTCCGCATCGCCGTGGACAACGAGTCGAGAACGCGGAACAACTGCTGCTCATTGGGAGTGGCGCCGTCGGACTGCAACTCCTCACCGAACACCTCCGGGCCCCGGACGTCGACCCGGACCCGGGCGTTCGGCCCGATCGTCCGCATCGTCTCGCCCTCCACCTCACCGGAGAACGACCCACCGGTGTGATAGGCGACCTCGTCCGGAGTGGACCCGCCGAAGACCGGGCGATTCAGATACTTGGTGTTGGCGAACTGGACGACCAGACCCTTGATCTGGTCGATCTCGTCGGCACGGGCCACATTGGCCTGCGGGGTGCTGCCGCCGCCCATGCTGGCCGCCTCCAGGGTCAGCGAACGCACCCGCTGCACCTGCTCGTAGACGCTCTTCAGGGTGTCCTGCACGGTGCCGAGCCGGCCCATCGCGTCGTCGGCGTTGGCGGAGTACTTCTTGTTCGCCCGGACCTCGCCACGGAGTTGGAGCGCGGTAACCGTGCCGGTCGGTGAATCCGACGGGCGGTGCAGCTGCTTGCCGCTGGAGATCTGGTCCTGTGCCGTCTGGGTGCGGCTCAGGTTGCGCTGGAGACTGCTCATCGTCCGGGTGCGCACACTGCTCTCGGTCACCCGTGGGCTGATACTCATCGGTTTCCTCCCTACCTGCCGACCAGGCCGGTGCGGTTGATCAGCTGATCGAGCATCGAGTCGATGGTGGTCAGCACACGTGACGAGGCCTCGTATCCGCGCTGGTACGTGAGCAGGTTGGTCATCTCCTCGTCGAGGTTGACCCCGGATTCGGCGTCGCGGGTCGCGTCCACCTGGTCGGTCACCGCGTTCTGGATGTCGCGCCGGCGCATCGAGGACTGGGCGGCCACCCCGAGATCACCGATCAGCTGCTGGTACTCCGAGTCCGGGCCGTCCTTGGCATCGGCCAGATCGGCGAGGCCGTCGGCGACCTTGCCGTCCAGGATCCGGGTCGGCGTGTCGACGCCCCGGGGATCGCCGGAGGAGACCGCGACCTTGTTCACGTCGTTCAGCAGCGCGCTGTTGACCTTGATGTTGCCGGCGGTGATGTCGTCCCCGGCGTTGACCGGCACGAAGAAGTCGATGCCGGTGTCGCCGTTGATGCTCCAGCCGGCGCTGTGCATGTCGTTGACCCGCTCGGCCAGCTTGCCGGCCACCTTGTCCAGCCGGCTCGACATGTCCTGGAGGGTGCCGCCACGGGCCATCAACTCCATGTTGGCGCCCATCTGGCCGCCCGAGGCGACCGCCGTGCCGGTGTCCTTCCACTGCAGCTTGACCTCGGTGGCGGCCAGCTCGTCCATCTTGCTGGCGCTGCCCGGTGCGACGTGGATCGCACGGGTGTCGAACTCACTGACCAGGGGGGAGCTGCCGATGAAGATGTTGATGGCGCCGTTCGGCAACTCGGTGGCGGTGGCGCCGGCCAGCTCGGCCAGTTTGAGGATCTGCACACCGCGCTGGTCCTGCAGCTCGTTGGCCTGCAGACCGGACTGGGTGGCCAGCACGATCTCCTTGTTCAGCTTGGCGATCGACTCGGCCGCCTTGTTCACCTCGCCGACGTAGGTGTCCAGGCCGGCCCGGGTCGACTTGAACTGGTTGTCCAGGGCCTGCGAGGCGTCGTTGAGCGTGGTCGCGACGGTGACCGCCTGCTCCAGCATCGCCGACTTGGGCGCGGCCTTGTCGAAATTGGACGACACCGCGTTCCAGCCGTCCCACATGTCCTGCATCCGCGCCTGCAGCGCGGTGTCACTCGGCTCGCCGAAGACGTTCTCGATCAGTGCGTACGCTCCGGCCCGCTGATTGTGGTACGCCGAGTTCGCGTGCTCGGTGTAGGCCCGCTGATCGAGCGCCGAGTTGTTCAGCCGCTGCACCGAGGAGACGGTGACCCCGGTGCCGACCGCGTCGGTGGTGGCGTAGATGCCGGCGTTGAGATTGGCGTTCTGCGCCTGCATCACCACCCGTTGCCGGGTGTACCCCTCGGTGCTCGCGTTCGCGATGTTCTGGCCCGTGATGTCCAGGCCCCGGCGCTGCGCGTAGAGCGAGGTGAGCGCCGTGTTGAGTCCGCTGAATGTGCTGCCCATCAGATCGCCTCATCAACCAGGGTGGGGCGCCGCACGGCGCCGCTGACGGTCTGGCCCTGCGGTCCGTACGTTTCCACAGTCTCGGCGAACGCGAGCATGGTTTCGCGAGCCGCGCGCTGGCCGGCGGTGAGCAGCTCACGGTTGATGTCGGCCAGGGCCCGGATCTCCGACGTCAACAACAGGAACGCCTTGCGGTGCTGGTGCAGCAGGTCCGACCAGGGGTCGGGGGCGGCGTCGGCGAGCTCGCCGAGGGAGGCCTCCGGGGAGAGCCCGAGTTCCGCCGCGACCTCCTGCGAGTAGGCCGCCCGGATCACCTCGGTCTGCCGGATCTGGTCCAGCACCACTTCCACCTCGCGGGTGGCGTGACTGAGCCATCGGGACCGGTTGGACGCGAGGAGCAGTTGCTCCTCCTCTAGCTTGAACAGCAGCATCTCCAGCAGCTCGCGTGAGCGCCAGAGGACACTGGCCAGATCGGTCAGGCTCACCGGTCCTCCGTCGTACGGCTTTTCGGGCTCACCCCACCGGTAGACCCGCTCATTCGGACAGGTCGGCACATCAGCCGTGCCACTGAGCGGTTTACCCCGATCGGCGCCTTTCCGGTTCGCCCGAAAAGCCGGAAAAAATCTCGCAGAATTCTCAGTGCTCCTCGGCGACCCGCCGATGGGTTCGGGTGTAGCACCACGGCCCCACGGACGGGCCGGTTCAAGGCCCCAGCTCAAGGAGGAATCACCTAATGGGTCTTCGCATCAACCAGAACATCGCCGCGCAGAACGCGTACCGGAACCTGTCCGTCACGGACAACCAGATGTCGAAGTCGCTCGAGAAGCTCTCCAGCGGTTTCCGCATCAACCGGGCCTCGGACGACGCGGCCGGCCTGTCGATCTCCGAGGGCCTGCGGGCGCAGACCGGTGGTCTCAAGGTCGCCGTTCGCAACGCGCAGGACGCGATCAGCGTCGTGCAGACCGCTGAAGGCGCGCTCAACGAGACGACCGCCATGCTGCAGCGCATGCGCGACCTGTCGGTGCAGGCCAACAACGCCTCCCTCGACGACAGTGCGAAGAAGGCGGCCGCGGCCGAGTTCACCCAGCTGGCCTCCGAGATCGACCGGGTCAGTGAGACCACCGCGTTCGGCAAGTCGAAGCTGCTCGACGGCAACTTCGGCATGCGGGCCACCGCCACCGGCACCACCATCAACGGCAACCCGGCCGCGCCGCCGACCGACCCCTACGCCACCACCAACTCGCCGGCCGCCTCTACCGGCATGTCGATCTCGAGCCTCGGTGGCAAGCCCGTCACCATCAACGTCGCCGACGTCGACCTGACCTCGGACGGCACCACACCGCTCGCGCCGCAGGCCGCCGCCCAGAAGGTGAACGACGCGATCGCCTCGGCGCTGCGCGACGCCGGTCACGGCGACGTCACCCTCGAGGTCTCCGCCTCGGTCGACAAGTCCACCGGCAACCTGACCTTCAGCGCCTCCGGCACCACCGGCTTCGAGTTCACCGCCAACGACCTCGGCATCAGCGGCCCGTCGACGGCGAACACCAAGTCCACCAACGGCGCCTTCCAGATCGGTGCCAACTCGGGCGAGACCCTGAGCGTCGGCATCCGGGCGATCAACTCCGAGACGCTCGGCCTGAACAGCCTCGACCTCACCAAGCTGGCCACCACCACCGGCGGCAAGTCCGGCGCGACCGAGGCCATCGAGGTGCTGGACGCGGCGATCCAGCAGGTCTCCGACAACCGGGCCAAGCTCGGTGCCCACCAGAACCGCTTCGAGCACACGATCAACAACCTGAACACGGCGGTCGAGAACCTGTCCGCCTCGGAGTCGCGTATCCGTGACACCGACATGGCCCAGGAGATGGTGCAGTTCACCCGCAACCAGATCCTGACCCAGGCCGGTACGTCCATGCTGTCCCAGGCCAACCAGGCCTCGCAGAACGTGCTGTCGCTGCTCCGCTGACCGACCTGAAGCTGATCAAACTGAATCCGTAACGCGAACGACCGAACAGGTGGGGGTAGCCGGCTTGCCCAGCCGGCTGCCCCCGCTCCGCTCCTGCTGGAAGGTAGGTTCTCGTGGCCAGCTCAGTCGACGGCCTTGTCAGCGGCCTCAGCACCTCCTCGATGATCAGCCAGATGATGCAGGTCGAGGCGGCACCGCAGACCCAACTCAAGACCAAGGTCCAGACCGCGCAGACCGCGGTCACCTCGTACCAGTCGGTGAACTCGAAGCTCAAGGCGATGAAGTCGGCCGGCGACGCGCTCGGCTCGCTGGGCTCCTGGCGGGCGCTGACCGCGACCTCCAGCTCGACGAGTGTCACCGCCACCGCCACCGGCGGGCTGACCGGCATGACCGGCGGCGTCAAGTTCGACGTCAGCTCGGTGGCCCGGGCCCAGACCACCGTTCTCAAGGTCACCGACACCACCGCCGAGCAGGCCTTCCCCTCCACCATCACGGTCCAGCCGGGCTCCTGGAGCACCGACGCGGACGGCGTCGACCAGTTCACCCCGGTCGGCGACCCGGTGACGGTCACCGTCCCGGAGCCGCGCAAGGCGGACAGCCTCACCTCCGCGATGAACTCGGCGACCGACGCGAACGGCGTCAGCCTCGGGATCCGCGCCTACACGGTCAGCACCGGCGGCACCGCCGGCGTCGTCCAGTTCACCGGCATGAAGTCCGGCGCCGCCAACGGTTTCCAGGTCCTCGGCCTGGAGAACACCGGCACCGGGGGCACCAGCCCGGAGACCAGCTCGGCCAAGGACGCGGTGCTCACCATGAACCCGGGCACCTCGTCCGAGTACAAGGTCAACAGCAGCACCAACACGTTCAGCGCGCTGATGCCCGGGGTGACCATCTCGGTCAGCAAGCAGGAGACCGGTGTCACCGTCGACGCGGCCTCCGACTCCAAGGCCATCGCCGGCAAGATGCAGGCCCTGGTGGACGCGGCCAACGCGGCACTCAGCGAGATCAAGAGCCAGACCGCGTACGACAAGGACACCCGGGCCAGTGCCCCACTGACCGGCGACTTCACCGTTCGGCAGATGAACCAGGCCGTACTGGGCATGATCAGTACCGGTCTGTCGTACGACAAGACGACCACCACCAACGGGGTGGAGAGCAAGACCGCGATCAACTTCGGCTCGCTCAGCCAGCTCGGTGTCTCGCTCAGCCGGGACGGGCAGCTGTCCTTCGACGCGACCGCGTTCGCCAAGGCGTACGCCGACGACCCGGGCAAGGTCCAGGAAGCCGGCATGGCGTTCGGCAGCCAGGTCCGGGCGCTGGCCGACAAGCAGTCGAACACCGTCACCAACGTGATCACCGGCCGGAAGAACGAGATCGACTCGCTCAACGAGCAGATCGAGAACTGGGACGTCCGGCTGGCCACCCGCAAGCAGGCGCTGCAGCGGCAGTACGCGGCACTGGAGTCCTCCCTGGGCACCCTGAAGAACCAGTCGAGCTGGCTCTCCGGCCAGATCGCGAGCCTCGGCTGACCACGACCATCCGCATCCAGCCGACGGCCACCGATCGAGGGAAACTGATGAGCGCACCCAACCTTCGCGACCGCTATCTCCAGGACTCGATCAGCACGGCGTCGCCCGCCAAGTTGCTGATCATGCTGTACGACCGCCTGATCCTCGACCTGATGCAGGGTGAGGAGGCGATCCGCGGCAACGATCGCGAGCTGGCCAACGACAAGATCACGCACGCTCAGGAGATCGTTCTGGAGCTGCGGGTCACCCTCGACATGGAGGCCTGGGACGGCGCTCCCGGCCTGGCCAACCTGTACGGATTCGTGCTGACCGAGCTGATCGGCGCGAACATCCGGCAGGACGCCGACCGGGTGGTGGGCTGCCGGAACCTGCTCGAACCGCTACGCGACGCGTGGCGCGACGCGGCTTCGGCCTCGACATGAGTACCGGCACGGTCGACTGGCGGGCCGCGTGGACGGCCGCGCTGGACGACCTGGAGATGGACGTCGTCGCGGTCGAGACGATGCTCGCCGACGAGCGGCGGCTCGCCGAGACACCGCCGTCGGACATGTGGCGGCCACCGACCGAGCTGGGTGCTCTGCCACTGGAGCTCAAGCCGCGGGCCGACGAGATCCTCACCCGGCAGCTCGCCGCCGCCGAGGAGATCGCCCGCCGGCTCACCGCGAATCGCCAGCAGATGGCGATGACGTCCAAGATCGAAACCGGCGAAGCGGTCAAACGTCCCGTCTACCTGGATTGCGCCATGTAAGTCCCGTCGGAAGCGAGGCTCCGGACCCCAGCGGGTCCGGAGCCTTTCTGTGTGCAACCTCTCGGCAACCGCTTGGGACTCAGCGGATCCACCAAGACGCCGAAATGCAGGGTACGAGCACGGATTGCTCACCGAACTGCCACGGACCGGCGACCTGAACGGATACCGACCTCAGGGGGCACACCTTGTTCGAGGACCGCTCGTCATCGGCACTGCGCGTCGCCGTCACCGGCCTCGCCGCGCGCCAGCAGGCCATCGCCAACAACATCGCGAACATCGAGACCCCCGGTTACCGGGCCCGTAAGGTCAAATTCGAGGAGGCGCTGCAGAGCGCCGTCGCCGACGGCCAGTCGCCGTCCACGGTGACCCCGAGCGTGCTGACGTCGCTCGAGCCCACCCGGCTCAACGGCAACAACGTCAACCTCGACCAGGAAACGCTGCAGCACATCGACACGTCGATGCGGTACAGCCTCGCCATCCGGGCGCTCGACGGCAAGTACGGCACGCTGCGCGAAGCCATCAAGGGGGCCTGACCCGCATGAGCACCTTCAACGCCATCGGGGTCGCGGGCAGCGGCGTCACCGTCTATCGCAAGTGGCTGGACGCGGTGGCCGACAACCTCGCGAACATCAACACCACCACCCGTACCAACGAGAACGCCTTCCAGGCCCGGTACGTCCAGGCGCGCGCGGCCCAGGACGGCAACGGGGCCGAGGTCGCCGGAATCCAGTACGGCAGCGCCGAGGGCATCCTCGCCTACGAGCCGGACAACCCGCTCGCCGACGCCGAGGGGTACGTCCGCCGGCCCGACATCGACATGGGCGGCCAGATGGCCCAGCTCATGATGGCCCAGCGCTCCTACCAGGCCAACCTTTCGGTGGTCGACCGGGCCAAAGACTCCTACCTAGCCGCGATCAACCTCGGGAAGTGATCACCATGTCCGCGATCAACCCGATCGGCGGGTTCTCCGCCATCGAAGGAATCAGCGGCCGGGGCATCGGCCTCGGCGGCCTCAACGGCCTCGGCAGCATGCTCGGCTCCGGCGAGAGCGCGCCGGCGACCGGCCCGAACGAGGACTTCGCCGGCATGCTCGCCAAGGGCATCGAGAACGTCTCGGCCGCCCAGGCGAAGGCCAGCGACCTCGCGGTGCAGGTGGCCGACGGCCGCCTGGCCGACCCGGCGCAGTACACGATGGCCGCCACCGAGGCGTCCCTGGGCCTCCAGCTGACCATGGCCGTCCGGAACAAGGCCGTGGAGGCGTTCCAGGAGATCATGAGGATGCAGGCATGAACCGACTGCACCGCAGCGAAGCAAGGGCCGGGAGGGCATGCCCAGGGAGGGCGAGTGTGACATGACCGATCGCCTTCCCGCTCCGGTACGCCGCGTCACGGACACCTTCAGGTCCTTCACACCGGGCCAGAAGGCTGTCACCGTGTTCGCGGTTCTCGCATTGGCCGTCGGCGGATACTTCTTCGCCGTCTGGGCGGCCAAGCCGTCCTATCAGATCCTCTTCAACAACCTGTCCACCAAGGACGCCAGCGCGATCGTCGAGTCGCTGCAGAAGTCCGGCACCTCGTACGAGCTGGCCAACGAGGGCGCGACCATCCTGGTCCCGCGCGACCAGGTGAACCAGCTCCGGCTCCAGCTCTCCGGCGAGGGCCTGCCCAACGACGAGGGCACCGGCTACTCGCTGCTGGACCAGCAGGGCATCACCACCAGCGACTTCATGCAGCACGCCAACTACCAGCGGGCGCTGGAGGGCGAGCTGTCCAAGACGATCAAGGCGATCGACGGGGTCGAGGCCGCGACCGTCCACCTGGTCATGCCGAAGGAGGACGTCTTCTCCGACGACCAGACGAGACCGACCGCGTCGGTGCTTGTCGCCTCGAAGGCCAACAACCCGCTGGACCAGCAGCAGGTGCAGTCGATCGTGCACCTGGTCGCGTCCAGCGTCGAGGGCCTCGATCCCACCCAGGTCACGGTGGCCGGCTCGGACGGGCGGATGCTCTCCACCGGCGGTGGCAACACGGTCGGCTCCAGCGGCGGCGGGGACGGTGGCACCGACCAGCAGACCGCGACCTTCCAGAGCCGCCTCAACACGTCGCTGCAGCGGATGCTCGACAATCTGGTCGGGCCGGGCAACGCGGTGGTCACCACCACTCCGGTGCTGGACTTCGATCAGACCGAGACCCGCAGCAAGACGTACTCCGCCGACCCGGCGCTCCCGGCCGAGCAGGAGAACATCCAGAGCGAGACCTACAGCGGGACCGGTTCCGGTACGGGCGGCGTGCTCGGCCCGGACAACGTGCAGGTGCCCAACGGCTCCGGCTCCGGGCAGTACCAGCAGCGCAACGAGACCCGCCGGCGCGCGCTGAACGAGGTGGAGGAGGTCCGCCGGGCCGCTCCGGGCAGCATCAAGCGCCTCAACGTGTCGGTGCTGCTGAACAGCACGGTGGCCGGTGCGATCGACCCGAACCAGGTGCAGCAGCTGGTCTCCGCGGCGGCCGGCATCGACCCGGCCCGCGGCGACACCATCGCGGTGGCGGCGATGCCGTTCGACAACACCCAGGCCGAGACGGCCAAGGCCGAGCTGGAGGCGGCGGCCAAGGC
Source organism: Actinoplanes sp. G11-F43 (assembly GCF_050589265.1). Taxonomy (NCBI): domain Bacteria; kingdom Bacillati; phylum Actinomycetota; class Actinomycetes; order Micromonosporales; family Micromonosporaceae; genus Actinoplanes; species Actinoplanes sp. G11-F43. The sequence continues at coordinate 93,351 of NZ_JBNZCE010000005.1, read as the reverse complement.
CGAGGAGGCGGCCAAGCAGACCAAGCTGATCCAGACCGCGGCCCTGGTCCTCGTGGTGCTGATCCTGATCTACCTGGCCTGGCGGGCCAACCGTCGCGCCAAGCGGCGTCAGCAGCAGCTGACCGACGAGGAACGGCGGCATCTGGAGGAGATGCAGGCGGCCCTGGAGGCCCAGCGCGCCGCCGAAGTGGATGTGGTGCACGCTCACGCGCTGGAAATGCCACAACTTGCCGATAGGTCTGACGAGGCACGTGAGGAGAGACACCGCGAGATCGAGGATCTGGTCCGGGAGAAACCCGAGGAGACCGCGACCCTGATCCGCAGCTGGATCTCCGCCGACGCGGCCAACCGCTGATTCACAGGAGCATCAGTTGACAACACCGGCGCTCAGCACGACGTCCATGACCGGGATCCAGAAGGCCGCGATCATGCTGGTCCAGTTCGGCCGGGAACAGGCGGCCGAGGTCATGGCGAACATGACCGAGAAGGAGGTCGAGCTGTTGTCCGCCGAGGTCGCTCGGTTGGGCAAGCTCGACCCGATCCAGGTCGACGACGTGATGGACGAGTTCTACGCCATGGCTACCACCCGATACGCCGGGTCGGGTGGCATGGACTACGCACGGGAGCTGTTGGAGGCGTCGCTCGGCAAGGAGCGGGCGGCGCTCATCCTCGACCGGCTCGAAGCATCGATGAACGACATCCCCTTCAACTTCCTCAGCCATGCGGACCCGCGGCAGCTGCTCTCCTACGTCCAGTACGAGCACCCGCAGACGATCGCCCTGGTCCTGGCACACATCCCCACCGGGCTGGCCTCGTCGATCCTGGCCGGTCTCCCGCTGGAGGTGCAGACCGAGGTCGCGCACCGAATCGCGATCATGGACCGCACCTCGCCGGACATCATCCGCCAGGTGGAGATGGCGCTCCAGCGCAAGCTGTCGAGCGTGCTCCAGCCGGACGAACTCTCCACGGTCGGCGGTCTCCAGCCGCTCGTGGACATCATCAACCGGGCCGACCGGACCACCGAGCGCCTGATCATCGACGCGCTCGAAGCGCGTTCCCCGGAGCTGGCCGAGGAGATCCGGCGCCGGATGTTCATGTTCGAGGACATCATCAACCTGGAGGACCGGGCGGTTCAGCTCATCCTGCGCCAGGTGGAGCCGGCCGACCTGGCCACCGCGCTCAAGGGCGTGCCCGAGGGCGTACGGGACAAGGTCACCAAGAACCTGTCCGAACGCGGCCGGGAGAACCTGCTGGAGGAGATCGACCTGCTCGGCCCGGTCAAGGTCAAGATGGTCGAGGAGGCCCAGGCCAAGATCGTCGGCGTGATCCGCACCCTCGAGGACTCCGGCCAGATCGAGATCCAGCGTGGCGGGGACGTCGATGAGCTCATCGCCTGACCGCGTACTGCGCGGGGTGGCCGCGGAGAACGTCGCCGCCGCCCGGTTCGCCGTGGACCTGCGACACGACATGCCGATCGACAACGAAGCCACCGAGAAGGCCCGGCAGGAGGCCCGGACCACCGGGTACGCCGAAGGCTGGGCCCAGGGCAAACGGGACTCGATGGCGGCCGCCGAAGCCGCCGCGGCCCGGGCCGTGGCCGCCGAGGAGGCACACGATCAACGCCGGGCCACCGCCCTGAACAGCGCTGTCAACGCACTCGGCCGGGCCGTCACCGACCTGGAGAACCAGCTGATGCCGACCTTCACCGAGCTGCAGGAGGTCGTGCTGGCCAGCGCTTGGGACCTGGCCGAGGCGATCATCGGCCGGAGCCTGCGCGACGACCCGGAACGCGGCGGCGACGCCCTGCGCCGGGTGATGACCGCCGCCCCGGAACACGGCGACATGGTGGTCAGCCTGCACCCGGACGACTACCGCAACCTGGTCGGTGAGGGCAGCGGCCAGGACTTCCTCTTCGAGGGCCGGCGGATCACCCTGCGCCAGGACCCCGGGCTCCAGCCCGGTGACGCGGTCGCCGAGACCGGCACCGCGACCGTCGACGCCACCATCGCCTCGGCCGTCAGCCGGGCCCGTGAGGCACTTCGCCTGTAGAGGGTTGCCATGACCGATCTCTTCCAGCACCGGTTGCACAGCGCGATCGAGGCGGCCCGCCCCCTGGTCAGCGGACGTGTCACCGGCGCGGTCGGCCTGCGCGTCACGGTGAGCGGCATCGAGGCCAACGTCGGTGACCTGCTCCGGATCGGCACCGGCGAGGACACCGTGCTGGCCGAGGTGGCCGCCCTCGACGGCGACCGGCTCTCCTGCATGCCGCTCGGCCCGATCCTCGGGCTCGGGGCCGGCACCCCGGCGTTCGCCACCGGCGGGCCGCTGCGGGTGGCCGTCGGCCCGGACCTGCGCGGGCGCATCCTGGACGGCCTGGGCCGACCGATGGACGGCGGCCCGCCCCTGCGCGGCCACCTGGTGCCGATCGACGCGGCCCCGCCGTCGGCGATGGAACGGCAGCTGGTCGGCGCCCAGATGTCGCTGGGGGTACGGGTCCTGGACACCCTGATCCCGTGCGGCAAGGGCCAGCGGATCGGCATCTTCGCCGGCTCCGGCGTCGGCAAGTCGACCCTGATGAGCCAGATCACCCGGGGCACCGCCGCTGAACTGAACGTGGTCGCCCTGGTCGGTGAGCGCGGCCGGGAGGTGCGCGAGTTCATCGAACACGACCTCGGGCCGGAGGGCCTGGCCCGCTCGGTGCTGGTGATCGCCACCTCGGACACCCCGCCACTGGTCCGGCTCCGGGCCGGTGCGGTGGCCACCCGGATCGCCGAGTACTACCGGGACGAGGGCGCCGACGTACTGCTGATGATGGACAGCGTGACCCGTGCCGCGATGGCCCAGCGTGAGGTGGGTCTGTCGGTCGGCGAGCCGCCGGCCACCCGCGGGTACCCGCCGTCGGTCTTCGCCATGCTCGCCTCGCTGCTGGAACGGGCCGGGCCGGGCGCCAAGGGCAGCATCACCGGGCTGTACACGGTGCTGGTGGAGGGCGACGACCACAACGAGCCGATCGCCGACGCTGCCCGGTCGATCCTGGACGGGCACATCGTGCTGGACCGCAAACTGGCCACCGCCGGGCACTTCCCGGCGGTCCAGGCCCTCGACTCGATCTCCCGGGTGGCCAACAAGATCACCACCCGGGAGCAACGCTCCGACGCCACCGAACTGCGCCGGCTGATGGCCGCCCACCGGGACGTCCGCGAACTCGTCGAGATCGGCGCCTACGTGCCCGGCACCAACCCGGACGCCGACCGGGCCAACGGCGCCTGGGACCGGATCAGCGCCTTCCTGCGCCAGGACCTCGACGACCGGACCACCGCCGAGACCGCCTGGGCCGCCCTCCGCGCGCTGATCGCCACCACCTGACGCCCCGCCGGTGACCCGGCGCATCCGCCCGGCGGTCGCGTCACGGCGCCTCCTCGGACCCTCCTCGCGCGGACGACACCGGACCCGCTGCCTGCTTTCGAGGGGCTCCTGATCCGTACCGCGAAAGGGTTGGATGTCGGGGTTTAGGGGTTGATCGGGAGCGAGACGGGTGCAGGAACTCAGCGGATCGGCGGGCGGACCGACCAGGTCAAGTGAGGGCCCACCGGACCCGCCTAGGAGGAGACGTTGAACCGCTTGTTCCGACTGGCACCCGTACTGCGCGCCCGTAAGGCACAGGAGGACGCCGCCAAAGGTGCCGTGATCCAGTCCCGCGCCGAGATCCGCGAAGCCGAAGCCCTGCTCAAACGCCGCCAACTGGACCTGATGGGCGCCGACGCGCCGACCGAGGGCACCGCCCGCGCCATGGTCGCCGCCATCGCCGCCCGGCAGTCCATGGCAGCCGGCGTCTTCAGCGCCCAGCGCATGGTCAACGACGCCGAAGAGGTCGAACGGGAACGGATGGCCGCCCTCTCCGACGCCGCGAAACGACGGCGCGCCGTCGAGATGATGGCCGAACGGCACGCCGCCACCGTCAAAGCCCACGACCTCAAGAGCGGCCAGGCCGCACTCGACGAACTCGCGGTCACCGCCAAGGCGCGCAACGCCAGCAGGGGTGAAGCATGACACTGGGCGTCACCGGGGTCATGTCCCGCATCGCCGAACTCCAGGACCAGCTCGGCCTCAAACCCGCACCGGCGCCCGGCGGCACCTCGGGCGCCAAGTTCGCCTCCGCGCTGGCCGGCGCCACCGGTCCCGGTGCGGGCAACACCCCCGCCGCCGGGCCCAGCGGCGGCGACGTGGTCGCGGCGGCGAAGAAATACCTGGGTACGCCGTACGTCTTCGGCAGCACCGACCCCGCCAAAGGCCTCGACTGCTCCGCCCTGGTCCAACGGGCCTACCGCGACCTCGGCGTCGAACTGCCCCGCAACTCGGCACAACAGGCCAAAGCCGGCCGCCCGGTGGCCGGCCTCGGCGACGCCAAACCCGGCGACATCCTCGCCTTCAACTCACCCGTCGACCACGTGGCGATCTATCTCGGCGACAACAAGATGATCGCCGCCCCCAAACCCGGGGACCAGGTCAAGATCCAGAGTGTGTACGAGAAACCCAGCGCCATCCGACGGGTCCTCGACAGCGTGCCCACCGCCGCCGTCCAGGACATGTCCGCACTCCGCCCGGCCGGACTGCGCGCCACCTCCTCGGGGCTGACCGGGGTGCCGTACGCCGACCTGTTCGAGAAATTCGGCACCAAACACGGCGTCTCCCCGAAACTGCTCGCCGCCGTCGCCAAGGTCGAATCCGACTACAACCCGCGAGCCGTCAGCAAGGTCGGCGCCCAGGGCCTCATGCAACTCATGCCCGCCACCGCCCGCGGCCTCGGCGTCGACGACGCGTTCGACCCGTCCCAGGCGATCAACGGCGCGGCCAAACTGCTCGCCTCCCACCTGCGCGAGTTCAAGTCGGTGCCGCTGGCGCTGGCCGCGTACAACGCCGGCGGAGGCGCGGTACACCGGCACAACGGCATCCCACCGAGCGCCGAGACCCAGGCTTACGTCCCGAAGGTGCAGAAGGCCCTGGCCGCCCTCGGCGGCTGATCAACTCATCCAGAAGCGGGAGGACCGCATGGCCGTGTCGAGTTCAGTGACAGGCCCCGATCGTCGGCCGGGACCGGAGACGGCCCGGAAACCGGGAGGACGACGCGAGGACGGGTCAGCGGATTTCGGATCGGCACTCTCGGCCGAACTCAAGGACGACCAGAAACAGCCGGGATCCGCCGGCCGGTCCGCGCCGGTCTCTTCCTCGTCCGGCGCCTCCGCATCCACGACTTCCAGTTTCAGTTCCAGTTCCAGTTCCAGTTCCGCCTCGGCCTCGGCCTCGGCCGACCGGGCGGCGGCGGATCGGGCCGCCGCTGAACGGGCCGCTGACTCCCGGGCGGCGCTCTCGCGGGCCGCGATGTCGCGGTCCGCTTTCTCGCGTGCGGCCGGCGCGCGTGCGGGGGCTGAGCGGATCGTGGACCGGGCCGGTGGTGAGCGGGGTGCCGACCGGGGCGAGAACGAACGTTCTGTCGACCGGGCCGCCGCCGGGCGAACCGCCCACCAGAGCGAGAACGAACGTTCTGTCGACCGAGCCGCCGCCGGGCGAACCGCTGACCGGGCCGCGGACCGGGCCGCCGCGGGAAAGGCCGCTGATCGGATCGCCGACCGGGCCGCCGCCGGGCGGTCCGCTGACCGAGCCGCGGACCGGGCCGCCGCGGACCGCGCCGCCGACCGGGCCGCCGCGGGAAAGGCCGCTGATCGGATCGCCGACCGGGCCGCCGCTGAGCGTTCCGCGAACCGGGCCGACCGGGCGGCGGCCGGACGGGAAGCCGCGCAACGGGCCGCCGACCAGCGGGCCGCTGTGGACCGGCGGGCCGCGATCGGCCGGGACGCCAAGCGGATCGGGGCACCGGACCGGGCTGCCGCAGACCGGGCGACCGCGAGTCGGGGTGTGGCGGACCGGACCGCCGCGGACCGGGCCACCACCGCTGATCGGACCGGGACCGAACGGACCGCCGTGGACCGGAACGCCAAGGTCACCGGGCAGCGGACCGAGGCACGCGGCGCGGAGCGTGCTTCCGCCGCCGAGGGCACGGCCGCCGGGAAGACCGCCGCCGAGGCTCAGCGGGTGTCCGAGGACGCGGTGGAGAGCGAACCGAAGCAGCCGGAGACGACCGGAACGGTCACCGCGATGGCCGGGGCGCTCACCGGCCTGTCGATGACTCCGGCTACCCCGACGCCCGCCGAGGCCGGCACGGACGCCGCCGCCGCGGCCTCCGCCGGGACGCCGCCGGTGGCCGCGACCGGGCCGGCCGCCACCGGGCCGGCGCCCGGACCGGCTTCCGGATCCCTGTCCGGGCCGTCCGTTCCCGCCGACATGGACCCGGCCGCAACGGGTGTCACCGATGTCGCGGGTACCGCCGGGACCGCTGGTGCCACCGGAGCCGCGGATATCACCGGGGGCATGACCGCGGCGGGTATCACGGGTGCCGGTGCGGCCGCCGGCACGGACACCGCGGGCACTACCGGCCAGGCGGCCGCACAGACCGCGACGACATCGGCGACACCGGGCGGCGACACCGCCACGACCGTCGGCCCGCAATTGGCGACCGCCACGGCAGCGGAGGGCCGGGCCGGGGCTGCCGGGACCACGGCGACGGCGGCGCCGGCTCCGGGTCAGGCCGCGGCCCAAGGCACCGCGCAGACGAGCGCCCAGGGCGCACCGGACGCCGCCCCGGCCATCGTGCCGGAGGCCACCGCCACGATCCGCCCGGAGAGTCTGCGAACCTCCGCCGAAGCCACCGCCCCGGCCGCCGGGGAGCGGACCGGTGCGGCCACCGCCCCGGCCGCCGAGGCCACGGCACCGGCCGGTGACGTGGCGCCGGGCACCGCGCCGGAGCAGGGTTCGGCCGGTTCCGGTGAGCAGGGCGCGCCCGGCCAGGGTGGGCGGGCCGGGGCCGGACCGGGTGGTGGCCTGCCCGGGACCGAGTTCGGCGCCGGGCTCCCGCCCGCCGCTGGTCCGACCGAGGCCGGTGCTCCGGGCATGCCGCCGGCCGGCCTTCCGGGGGTGACCGGCCCGCAGGCGACCGCGCCCACGGCCCCGGTGGCGGACACCCAGCCCACCGCCCCGCCGGCGCCGCCGACTCCGGGCCCGACGGCGCATCAGCTGGCCAGCCGGATCATTCCGTTCCGGCTGGACGCGGACGGCATTCACCGGCTGACCGTCAACCTGCACCCGGCCGACCTGGGTCCGGTGCAGGTGGTCGCGGAGATCCGCAACGGGGACATCTCGGTGCAGCTCACCGGCGGGACCGAGGCCGGTACGGAGGCGCTGCGCCAGTCGCTCGACGATCTGCGCCGCGAGCTGGAGGAGTCCGGGTTCGGGAACTGTTCGCTCGACCTGCGTCAGGGCAACGCCCAGCAGGAGCAGGCCCGGCAGCAGTTCGGGGACGCGCTGAACCGCCGTGGTGGGGCCGGTACCGGCCCGGATGTGGACGCCGAGCCGGCCCCGGTCGCCACCAGGCGGATCGACCCGGCCACCGGGCGGGTGGACGTGCAGGCCTGACCGGGGTGCCAGTGAGACGACCGGAGCCCGGCTCGCGATGATCGCGGGCCGGGCTCCGTACGTCGTACCGGCTGGTCAGGGTGTCTTGCCGGGCTCCGGGGTGTCGAGCGGCTCGGTCCGGACCGGCGGCGCCTCGTCGGACTTGCGGTATCCGCTGAGCACGACGCGCATCCCGGCCAGCATCACCGCGGCGATCGGCACCGCGATCAGGAACCGGATCAGCACCTGGAGCAGGTCCACCTCGTCGAGGAGCATGCGGTACCAGGCCGGCGCGCTGATCAGCAGCGCGAACAGCAGAACCGACGGCTTGATCATCGGCTTGGTGCCGGTCAGCGACGGCCGGAGCGGGTCACCCGGCGGGGCATGACCGCCAGGGGCATCACCTCGGCTGCGATGCGGGCGCAGAGCATCGCGGCCCAGGCGTGCGGGGTGGCCGGTTTGCCGTCCAGCGAGAAGACCGGCACGTCCAGGCCGAGGACCGAGGCCGGGTCGGCGGTGAGTTCCACGCTGTGCACGACGAGCGCCTCGACCTCGCCGAGGTTGCGCAGGTGGCGGGCGGTGTCGGCGGTCTTGCGGGTGGCGTCGACGACGGCCCAGAGCGCGGTGGCGCCGAGCGCGTCGCAGATGTCGTTGACCCAGAACGGGTCGGTGCCGCCGACCGGCGCGTCGATCACCACCACCCACGGGTGTTCGGAGCTCTGCAGTTTCTCCGCCCGTGACTCGGCGGAGCTGCGGCTGGAGATGAGCCGGGACGAGTGCAGGCCGGTGCCGGCGGTGGACGGCGCGGCCAGCAGCAGGTGGGTCTGGTCGACGTGCAGTTGTTCGAGGATGTGTTTGCCGATGGCGACGGCGGTGTGCACCTCACCGGCCAGTACCAGGATCTCGCCGGCGCCGTCCGGGATGCCGGGTGCGGCGGGGCGGGCGGCGAGGACGCTGAGCACACCGGCGTACGTGTCCCCGCCAGTGATCTTGCGGGCCATCGACTCGGGCATCCCGACCGTGATCAGGTTGCGCTGCACCGCGTCCAGTTCACCGGCCGCGTGGGCCGGGGCGGCCGGGGCCGACGTCTTGGCGGACGGCACGGGCGGAGCGGGCGGAGCGGGCCGAACGGGCGGAGCGGATGCCGGCGCCGGGGCCGCCACCGGGGAGATCGGTGCCACCTCGTCGATCCCGTACACCTCGGCGGCGGGCCGGGCCGGGGCGGCCGGGGCCGCGAACGCCGCGCGCGGGGGCGCCGGGGTGGGTTCGGTGGGCCGGGCCGGCGAGACCGGGGTGACCGCCCGGTGCGAGGTGGCGGCGGCCCGGATCGGCGTGATCGTCTCGCGGGCCTCGGTGGTCTCCCGCTCCTTGATCGCCGGCTTCTCCGGGAAGGCGGGCATGGTGGGCAGCGCCGCGGGCAGCGGGCGCTGACCGGAGTTGACCGCCGAGCCACCGGCCGCGGCGGGCCGGAACGGGCGCACCGTCGGGGTGTCGTCCCGGGCCTCGGTGGCACGGGCCTCGACCGGACGGGGACGGGACGGTGCCCGGCCCTCGCCGAGGTGACCGGCGACGTCCAGGCCGGCCATCAGTTCGGCGAACGCGCCGGCGGTGTCGCCGAGCCCGGCGGTCCGGCCGTCCTGCCGGGACCGTAGCTCGGCGGTGGTGGGCCCGCGTTCGGTGGTCACCCGGTCCCGAGACTCCGCCTGCTCGAGCAGGCTCTCGAAGTGGTGGGCGCCGTTGTTGCCGGCGACGGTCTGTTGAGCCATGTCATCACTGTCCTCGGTTGAATCCGGTACCTCGACGGAGAGCTCGTAGTGCTGCTTCGCGAAGAAGCCCCCGATGCCACCACTTCGTACCTTGTCGGCGGAGATGATCCGGACGCTTGAGCCGTACTCATCGCGGACCTGAGCCAGCAGTGGCTCGATGGCCGGTCCCTCAAGCAGCACCCGCGTAGGCACCGTTCACCACCCCTATCGTCTCGATCTGTGCGGTGGAACCAGAGATTTCGCTGTACGACAGCACCTGAACCCGGCGTGATCCGGCTCGCAGCAGTCGCATCAGTGGCAGCCGAAGCTGTGGTGAGCAGGCCAGGACCGGGTTCATTCCCTGCTGCTCGGCGGCTTCGGAGAGCCGGCTGGACTCGCTGACGATCGCTTCGGCACGCATGCCGTCGATCGCCATGAAGGCGCCGGTCTCGCTGGGCCGCAACGATTCGAGGAGGCTCTGTTCGAGCATCGGGTCCAGGGTGATCACGGTGAGCCGGCCGGCTGTCGTGTACTGGGCGGCGATCGCCGGCCCGAGGGCGCCGCGGGCCGCTTCGACCAGGCTGTCGTGGTCCTGGGAGGACTTGGCCCGCAGCGAGAGCGCCTCGAAGATCCGGACCAGGTCGCGGATCGGCACGCCCTCGTCGAGCAGTGCCTGGAGCACTTTCTGGATCTGGCCGAGGCTGAGCAGCGCCGGGGTCAGTTCCTCGACCACCACCGGGTGGGTGCGTTTGACCATGTCGGCGAGGGCGCGGACGTCCTCGCGGCCGAGCAGGCGGCTGGCGTTGGTGCGGACGATCTCGGCGAGGTGCGTGATGATCACCGAGGCCCGGTCCACCACCGTCGCTCCGGAGATCTCGGCCTGGTAGTGCAGCTCGGCCGGGACCCATTTGCCGGCCAGCCCGAAGACCGGTTCGACGCCGGCTCGGCCGGGGAGGGCCTGGAGCCCGTCGCCGATGGCCAGGACGGTGCCGGGCGGGGCCTGGCCGCTGCCCGCGTCGACGCCGGAGATCCGGATGGCGTACGAGGAGAGCGGCAGGTCCAGGTCGTCCCGGGTTCGGACCGGCGGCATGATCACGCCGAGTTCCATGGCCATCTTGCGGCGCAGTGCGCGAACCCGGTCGAGCAGGTCGCCGCTGCCCGGATCGACCAGGTCGACCAGGTCCGGGGCGAGGGCCAGTTCGAGGGGGTCGATCCGCATCTCGCCGAGGAGTTGTTCCGGCGAGTCCGGGGCGGGCATGTCGGGTGCCGCGTCGACGGGTTTGGCGCCGGCCTCGACGGCTTCCTGAGCCGGGTCCTTCACCCGCTGTGCGATCAGCAGCACCGCCGCGCCGACCAGCAGGAACGGCAGTTTCGGCAGGCCGGGGATGATGCAGAGGGCGATCGCCGCGCCACCGCCGATGCGCAGGGCGAGTTTGTTCTGGCCGAGCTGGGTGGTGACGGTGGTGCCCATGTCGCCGGAGGTGGCCGAGCGGGTGACGATCAGACCGGTGGCGACCGACAGCAGCAGTGCGGGGATCTGGGAGACCAGGCCGTCGCCGATGCTCAGCATGCTGTAGTGGTTCATCGCGTCGACCGGGGCCATGCCGGCCTGCATGATGCCGACCGCGAAGCCGCCGACCAGGTTGATCACCGTGATGATGATGGCCGCGATGGCGTCGCCCTTGACGAATTTGGACCCACCGTCCATCGCACCGTAGAAGTCGGCTTCGGCGGCTACCTCGGCGCGGCGTTTCTTGGCTTCGGCGTCGTCGATCAGGCCGGCGTTCAGGTCGGCGTCGATCGCCATCTGCTTACCGGGCATGGCGTCCAGGGTGAACCGGGCGCCGACCTCGGCGACCCGCTCGGCGCCCTTGGTCACCACGATCATCTGGACGATCACCAGGATCGCGAAGATGACCAGACCGATGACCAGGTTGCCGCCGACGACGAAGCTGCCGAACGCGTGGATGACCTTGCCGGCGTCGCCGTCGCGCAGTACCAGGCGGGTGGCGCTGATGTTCAGGGCCAGCCGGAAGAGTGTCATCACCAGGAGCAGTGCCGGAAAGACCGCGAAGTCGAGCGGCTTCTGCACGAACATGGAGATCAACAGGACGAGCAGTGCCGCGGTGATGTTGATGGCGATGAACAGGTCGAGCAGGAACGTCGGGAGGGGGACGACCATCATGATGATGATGCCGACGACCCCGACGGGTACGGCGAATCTGCTCACCTTCTGCATAGCGGCACCTTCCGAACGTGGGCAGTCCGATGGCCATCCGAGCCCCGCCGACGCCTTCCTGGCTTCGTTCTGTTCGGCGTTCCGTCACTGTCACTGAGGCCGCTGCGGCGCCGCCACGCACCGATCTTCCCTGCTCTTGCCCCGCGATGTGAGGAAAACTCCGGAATCGGTGGTTATGCCGCAGCTGGGGTCGGGTTCGGGTTGCGGTGCAAACCGGCCGCCGCACCACGCGCCTTGAGGCTCATCACGAACGCCAGCACCTTGGCCACCGCGGCGAAGAACTCCGCCGGGATCTCCTGGCCGATCTCACAATCCTTGTTCAGCGCCCGGGCCAGCGGGACGTCCTGGACCATCGGGATCCGGTTCTCGGTGGCGATGTCCCGGATCTTCTGAGCCAGCGGGCCCTGCCCCTTGGCGACCACCCGCGGCGCGCCCTTCTCCGGCTCGTACCGCAGCGCGACCGCGACGTGCACCGGGTTGACCACCACCACGTCGGCGGTCGGCACGTCGGCCATCTGCCGGTTCCGGGCCATCGCCATCTGCTTGGCCCGGATCTGGGCCTTGACCAGCGGGTCGCCCTCGGTGTTCTTGTGTTCCTGCTTGACCTCCTCCTTGCTCATCCGCAACTGCTTCTTGGTACGCCTGCGCACCACGAAGTAGTCGGCCGCGGCCATCACGATGCCGGCCGCGGCGGCGGCCCGGATGAGCTGGATAGAGGCGTCACTGATGGTGGCGAGCAGGGTGGCCATCGGCAGCCGCCCGGCGCTCAGCAGCACCGGCACGATGTCCTTCATCGTCAGGTACAGCACCCCGCCCAGCACGGCGGTCTTGACCAGTGCCTTGACGCCCTCCCAGAGCGCCTGGCCGCCGAACATCTTCTTGATGCCGCTGAACGGGTTGAGCCGGTTGAATTTGGGGATGAACAGCTTGGTGGCGATCCGGATGCCGCCCTGGGCGCCGGCCGCCACCACGCCGACCGCCATCATCGTCAGCGCCAGCGGCAGCACCGCCCACGCCGCGCTCATCAGCGCGTCCCGGAAGATGCCGATGGTCTTGCCCGGATCCGGGTTCTGGATGGTGTCCGGGATCTTCTCCATCAGCTCCATGGCGTGATCCATGGCCTGCTTGAGGGTGCGCGGCAGCATCACGCTGGCGGCCAGCATCCCGAACCAGGCGCCCAGGTCCTGGGTCTTGCCGATCTGGCCTTCCTGCTTGGCCTTCTTCAGCTTTTGAGCGGTCGGTTCCTCGGTCTTCTCGCCGGACACGTCTCACCCCCTAGAGCCTGGGCTCAGCCACCGCCGAGCCGCACCACCACGGTGACCGCCTTGTCGACGACCGTGTCCAGCAGCCCGGGCAGCATGCCGATGGCGATGCCGGCGAGCGTGACGAGCAGGAAGATCTTGATCGGGAAGCCGAGCTGGAAGGCGTTGAGTGCGGGCGCCACCCGGTTCAGCAGGCCGAGCGCCACGTCGGCCAGGAACAGCACGGCGATCAGCGGGCCGGCGATCTGGATGGCCGCCAGGAACATCTCGCCGATTCCCCGCAGCAGCAGCCGGGAGAACGCCTCCATGTCGTACGAGGCGTCCAGCGGCAGGGTCCGGAAGCTCTGCAGGAAGCCCCGCAGGATCAGCTGGTGGCCGTCGCTGGCGAAGAGCAGGGTCATCGCCAGCAGGTTGTAGAACCGGCCGAAGATCGAGGCGCTGCTCTGCGAGAACGGGTCGTACGTCGCGGCCAGCGTGAAACCGCCGAACAGGTCGAGCAGGTCGCCGGCGGCCTGGAAGGAGGCGAAGAGCAGCAGGGTCAGAAACCCCAGCGACGCACCGACGAAGACCTGGATCAGCACGCTGAAGATCAGGTCCTTGGTCTCCAGCGACGGGACGGTGCTGCGCAGGTAGGGCGCCATCGGCAGGGTCAGCCCGACCGACATCAGCGCCTTGACCTGGCCCGGGATCAGCCGGGAGTTGAACGGGGGGCAGAGCATCATCCACGCGCCGGTCCGGACCGCCCCCAGCATGATCGCCAGGAACTCCGCGGTGACGACGTCGAAGTTCATCGCCCTAGTACGACCCCACCAGCGCGGTGATGATCAGCGCCCACCCGTCGACCAGGACGAACAGCAGCAGCTTGAACGGCAGAGCCACGGTCACCGGGGGCAGCATCATCATGCCCAGCGACATCAGGGACGCCGACACCACCAGGTCGATGATCAGGAACGGGATGAAGATGACGAACCCGATGATGAACGCGGCCCGCAGCTCGGAGAGCACGAACGCCGGGATCAGGGTGGTCAGCGGCACCGAGTCGATGTTGGCCGGCCGATCCTCCCCGGACACCTTCACCAGCAGGGCCACCTCGTCCTCGCGGGTCACCTCGTACATGAACTCGCGCAGCGGTTGCACGCCGTCCCGGAACGCCTGGGACTGGTTCTTGTCGCCCTTGAGATAGGGCTGTACGCCCTGTTCGTTGATGGCCGACACGGTCGGGCCCATGATGAACATGCTCAGGAACAGCGCCAGTCCGGCGAGCACCTGGTTGGGCGGCATGCTGGTCAGGCCGAGCGCGTTGCGGGTGATGCCGAGCACCATGAAGACCTTGGTGAAACAGGTGCAGAGCAGCAGCAGGGCCGGCGCCACCGAGAGCAGGGTCAGGCCCAGCACGATCACCAGCGAGGCGGCCGGGCGGCTGCCGTCCGGATTCGTACCGCCGACCTCGATGTTGATGCCCGGTGGCGGGGTCGGCGCGGGAGCCGCGTCGGCGGCGGCGGGCAGCAGGAGCACCGTGGCCGCCATCATCAACAGCGGGATCAAACGTTTCACGGTGATCGCCTCGTCGTCCGATCGCGGAGTGCCTCGACCGTTGCGCTCCAGGTCCGCGGGGAGAGGATGGAGCCGTCGAGCCGTTCGGCGAAGCTCCCCGGGTGCCGGTCCGGCAGTTTGAGGTGCGCGTGCAGCCCGTCCGACTCCACCTCCATGGCGTCCCGGTGCTCCTCCGGCTCCGTCTCGAACGCCACCAGGTCGGCCTCGCCGAGCAGGCTGACCCGTTCCTCGGTGATCCCGACGACCAGCGCACGATCGGCGACCCGGATCACCGCCACCGCCGACCCCCGGCTGAGCTGCTGGCGGTCCAGGACGGCCAGGGCGCCGCCGCGATTGCCCGCGTACGGCCGCCGCACCAGCTTGGCCAGCAACCACATCAGCACCAGTACGACGAAGAGTGCCAGCAGCACACGAAGGGTCAGCGGGATCAAGACCGTTACTCCGTGCCCGGATTGACGATCTCGGTGACCCGGATACCGAAGTTCTCATCCACCACGACGACCTCGCCGCGGGCGATCAGCCGGCCGTTGACCAGCAGGTCCGCCGGGCTGCCCGCGGCCCGGTCCAGTTCGACGATGGCGCCGGGGATCAGCGAGAGCAGTTCGCGCACGCTCATCCGGGTCCGGCCCAGCTCGGCCGAGACCTCCATCTCGACGTCGTGCAGCATGTCCAGACCACCCCGGCTCTGTCCGGCGCCACCGGTCAGGGTCGGCGCCAGTCGTGGTGCCACGTTCATCGCGCCCGGGTCGTCTCCCGGCCACTGGCTCAGGGCCAGGCCGATCACCGCCCGGACCTCCGCCTCGTCGCGCAGCGGCACCGCCACAGCGCCTTCCTTGGCGGCCAGCGCGCTGAGCGCGACCTCGGGTTCCATCAGCTGGCCGGGGTCCAGGACGACCGGGCCGAAGACCCGGGCGGCCGCTTCCAGGGCCGGCCGGACCGCGGCGGTCAGGTCCAGCTCGCCGAGCGGGCTCTCCCGGAGTGCGTCGGCGAGGTCCTGGCCGACCACCACGACCACCTCGCCGGAGGCGGCGCCGGTGAACCGCGCGGTGATCGCCTGACCGTCGATCACCGTCCCCGCGTCCGGGACCACCGGATCGGCGGCCACCAGGGCACGGCTGGTGGGCAGGACGGCCAGCGCGGCGTCGGCGGCGTTGCGGGCGAGCGCGAGCTGGGGCGCGGTCATGGTGGGCGCGGTCATGGGCGGCCAGACTCCTTGGACGGGCTCTCATGGGGCGACGGCACGACGAGACACGCCAGCCGGGCGCCCTGGTTACCGGGAACTGCATGAGCGAAAACGGTCTCGTTGACCGTCACCTCGAGCGGCCGGCTGGTCGGATGTCCGAGCGGCACGACGTCACCGGGGCGTAGATCCACGATGTCATCGGTACGCATCCGAATGGGCTGGAATCGCACTGCTACGTCGATCGGAGCGGCGGAAAGTCCTTCGGTGAGGTTCCGCAGGGCGGTGTCCCGCTCCTGTCGCTCGGCCGCGGTCAGCACCACCGTCTCGGTCCGGGACAGCACCGGCAGGATGGTGTTGAACGGCAGGCAGAGAGTGGAGATGCACTCCTCCGCGCCGATCTTGGTCTCGAACGACGCCACCACCACCGCGTCGCCCGGCGCGTGCGCCCGCAGGAACTGGACGTTGTACTCGATCTCCTTGAGCTTCGGCGCCAGGTCCACCATGCTCTCGAAGCCGTAGCGCAGCTCGCCCAGCATCCGCTCGACCAGGCCGCGCAGCAGCGGCATCTCCACCTCGGTCAGCGGCCGCTCCGGCTGGGTGCCGCCGGGCCCGCCGAGCATGTGATCAATAGCGGTCATCACCGCCGATTGGGCGATCTCCAGCAGAACCGTGCCGGGCAGTGGGTCCAGGGTCACCACCGCGATGATCGTCGGGTTCGCCAGGCCGCCGGCGTACTCGTCGTAGTTGAGCTGCTCGATGGAGATCAGCGAAACGTTGCTGACCGCGCGGAGCCGGGTGGTTAGCAGGGTTCCACAACTTCGGGCGTACGTCTCGAACGCGATCTGCAGCGTGCGGACGTGTTCACGGGAGAGCTTGATCGGGCGCCGGAAGTCGTACGCGGTGGGTCCCGTACCTTGACCGCGACGTGACAGCCTGCCGGGAGAACGCGAAGCGGTGGTCACGTCGTCCTCATCGGCTCACTTACCGATCCGCTGAGCCGTGGCGGCGTTTTCATCCACTTTAAATGCCAGTGGGCGGGTCTCCGTGTGTGGAGACCCGCCCGGCCCGCCGTTACTGGGTGACGAAGGAGGTGTAGTAGATGTCCATGACCTCCTGGACGTCGTCCACGGTGTAGGCCTTGACCAGCTTGGCCACCAGCTGCTCCTTGATCTTGGCCCGGCCCTCGGCGGTGGAGAGCTCGGCGACCGTGCGGCCGGTGTACTCGTCGATCGCCAGCTGGTAGGCCTCGCTCAGGTCGACCGCGTGGTCGCCGGACTCCTCGGTCTGCTGGAGGGCGAAGCCCAGCTTCAGGTAGTGCCCCTCGGCCAGGTTCACCGTGATGGTGTTCTCCGCGGCGGTGATGATGCCCTT
Source organism: Actinoplanes sp. G11-F43 (assembly GCF_050589265.1). Lineage (NCBI taxonomy): Bacteria > Bacillati > Actinomycetota > Actinomycetes > Micromonosporales > Micromonosporaceae > Actinoplanes > Actinoplanes sp. G11-F43. The sequence continues at coordinate 76,491 of NZ_JBNZCE010000005.1, read as the reverse complement.
CTTCGGGGCGGCCGCCTCGGCCGAGTCACCACGGAGCATGAAGAACGTCCCAGCGCCACCACCACCCAGCACGACCAGCACGGCCGCGATGATGATCATCATCATCTTGTTCGACTTCTTCGGCGCCTCGGCGGCGGTGTCCTTCTCGTCAGCCATGTGAACTCCCCCAGTTCTCAGTTGTTGCCGGTGGTGGTGCTGGTCTTGGTCTCTGCGGCCTTCTGCTCGGCCTGGTACTGCGCCGTGGTCTGGCCGGTGTGCAACTTGCCGTCCGGGCCGGCCGCGGAGGGCAGCAGCGCCGCCTGCTCCGGCGAGAGCATCGTCAGGACGACGACGTCGACGCGGCGGTTCATCGTGATCGAGCGCGGGTCCTTCGGGTCGATCAGCGGCTTGGTGTCGGAGAACCCGACAGCGCTGAGCCGCTTCTTCGGGATGCCGTGCTCGGTGAAGAACCGGACGGTGGTCGAGGCGCGAGCCGCGGACAGCTCCCAGCCACTCGGGTAGAACGTGGTCTTGGCGTTGAGCTGGTTGGTGTGGCCGTCCACCTCGATGTTGTTCGGCAGCTTGGCCAGGACCGGCGAGATCGCGTTCAGGATCTTCTCGCCGCCCTTCTTCAGCTCGGCCCGGTTGCCGGCGAACACGACCTCGTTGGTCACCACGGTGACCACCAGACCGCGCTGGTCGATGGTGAACTTCGCACTGCCGAGCAGCTTCTGCGCCGACAGCGCGTCGGCGATCTTCCGTTCGATCGCCTTGAGGTTCTCCGCCTCCCGGGCGGCCTTCTCGGCGTTGCCGGAAGCTTTCTTGCGGTCCTCCGCCTGCAGTGCCCGGCTGATCGCGTCCTGCTGGGACTTGCTCAGGCCCTCGGTGCCACCACTACCGTCACCGGGGTTGGCGCCCGGATCGATCTGCACGATCTGCGCGGTGTTCGCGGCGCCGTCGAGCGGCGCGTAGTTGCCGGTGAAGGCCGCGCTCTGCGAGCCGAACCCCTGCGAGAGGCCCTGTGCCAGCTGAGCGAACTTCTTCTGGTTCACGTCACTCATCGAGAAGAGCACCACGAAGAGAACGAAGAGCAGGGTCATCATGTCGGCGTACGACACGAGCCAGCGCTCGTGGTTGACGTGCTCCTCGTGCTCCTCGTGCTTCTGCTTGCGCTTGCCCCCACCGGAACTCATCTAGGTCAGGCCGCCTTCTTGTTGGAGGCCGCGGCTTCGGCCGCCTTCATCTCGTCCGGGGGAAGCAGGCTGCGGAGCTTCTGGGCGACCAGACGCGGGTTCGAGCCGGCCTGGATGGCCAGGACACCGTCGATGACCAGCTCCATCTCCTCGGCCTCGATGGCGCTCAGCCGGGCCAGGCGGGCACCCATCGGCAGCAGGATCATGTTGGCGCTGAGCACGCCCCAGAGGGTGGCGCAGAACGCCGCGGCGATCGAGTGACCGAGCGTCTCGGGCTTGTCCAGGTTCTCCATGACCAGGACCAGACCCATGACCGTGCCGATGATGCCGATCGTCGGGGCGTAACCGCCCCAGTTCTCGAAGAACTTCACGCCGGCCTTGTCGGCCTTCTTCTTGGCGGCGACCTCGGCGTGCAGGATGTCGTGCAGCTCGTCCGGGTCGGTGCCGTCGATCGCCAGCTGCAGGCCACGCTTGAGGAAGGGGTGCTCGACGGTCTTGACGGCGTCCTCGAGGGCCAGCAGACCCTCGCGGCGGGCCCGCTCGGCCAGCTTCACGACGTTGTCGAGCAGCTCGGCGGCCGGGGTGACCTTGTTGGTGAAGCCCTTCTTCAGCTGGGTGGTGAAGGCCTTCGTGTCCTTCATGACACCACCGGCCATGGCGGCGCAGAAACCACCGCCGAAGACCAGCAGCATCGAGGGCCAGAGCATGATCGAGGCGGGCGAGCCGCCCTCCACCAGCTGCACGGTGAAGACGATGGCCAGGCCGGCGACAACACCGATAATGGTTGCGAGGTCCATCAGCGTTCCTTCCGGTGCAGCGGGAGCACCTTGGCGTCGAGGTCGTCTTCAGAAGAGGGTGTGTGCGCGGTGGTGGCCCCGGCTTCGAGGCGGCTGGCCTGGGCGATCAGTGAGGCCCGGTAGTGGCGAACCGAATCTATGAACTCGGGAACCGACTCGCCGATCAGGTACTTGGTGCCGTCCACCAGGGTGACGACCGTGTCGGGCGTGCAGTCGACGCGCTCGACCAGGTCCGGGTTCAGCGCGAACACGGCACCGTTGATGCGGGTTACGAGGATCACGACATCCGTCCTTGGTCTGTCTCTTGTCTGGTGGGGCCCTCCGTGGCCCGTCACTTGGTACTTCGGCCGGACCCCGGTTGCCGATGAGATCGAACCGGTCGCCATCCGGGTGCGAACCTTCCGGAATCCGAAGGTCATGAAAAAGGCCGGGGCAGGCCCGTGAGCCCGTCCCGGCCTACTCCAGGCCCGGAGTTAACGCTTCATGCTCACGAGCTCCTGAAGGATCTCGTCGGAGGTGGTGATGATGCGGGAGTTCGCCTGGAAGCCGCGCTGGGCGACGACCAGGTTGGTGAACTCCTGCGCCAGGTCGACGTTCGACATCTCCAGCGCGCCGGAGATGACCTGGCCCATGCCGGCACTCCCCGGCTCGCCGACCTGGGCGTACCCGGAGTTGACGGTGGTCCGGTACTGCGAGTTGCCGACCTTCTCCAGACCGTTCACGTTCTTGAAGGTCGCCATCGCGACCTGGCCCAGCGTCTGCTTCAAACCGTTGGAGTAGACGCCGACGATCTCGCCGCTGTCCGAAACGGTGTACGACAGCGAGGTCAGGGCGCCGGCGGTCTGACCGTCGGTGTCGAAGACCCGAGCGTCGGTGTTGCCCGAGTACGAGGTGATGTCGGTGACGTTGACGGTGTACGGGCCGAGCGCCATCGTCGCCTGCTTCGTCACCGGGTCCACCATGCTGGCGGCGGCCTTGCCGTTCGCGAAGGTCAGGGTGCCGGCCGGAGTGATCTCGGTGGTCCCGTCCTCGGCCATCAGCTTCACCGCCCAGGTCGAGCTGGTGTTGCCGCTGGTGTTGTCGAAGGCCGTCCGGCTGAACTCCGCGGTGACGGTGTGGGTCTGGCCCTGCGAGTCGTACACCTTGATCGGGATCGTCGTCTTGTACGCCGTGTCGGTGTTCGTCGGGTTGTTCATGTCCGGCGTCATGTCGCTGCTCAGGTTGCCCTTGAGGGTGACCGTGGTGGTCTCCTTGGGCGGGATGGTGGCGCCCAGCGGCATCCGGATGTCGCCCGGCTTCGCCGCCGAGTTGACCTTGCCGTCGGCCGAGGCGGTCCAGCCCTGGACCGGCTCACCGGTCGAGGTGGCCAGCACACCGTTCGCGTCGAAGAAGAACGAGCCGGCCCGGGTGTAGAGCTGCTCGCCGCCGCTGCGGGTGATGAAGAAGCCGTCACCCTGGATCATCATGTCGCCGGACTTGCCGGTGGTCTGCGCCGAACCCTGGCTGAAGTTCTGGGTGATGCCACCGACCCGGACACCGAGACCGACCTGCGCCGGGTTGGTGCCGGCCATCCCGTCCTGTGGCGATCCGCCCGACCCCATCATCTGGCTGAGCGTGTCGTTGAACTGGACCTGGGACGTCTTGTAACCGGTGGTGTTGACGTTCGCGATGTTGTTACCGGTGACATCGATCATCTTCTGGTGCGCGTTGAGGCCGCTGATGCCGGAGTACAGAGAACGCAGCATTTAAGGCATTCCTTCGCGTTGGAGGAAAACAGATATCAGGCGGTCTTGGAATCGGTGGAGATCTCCGTGACCTTGGACAGCTGAACATCCGTGTTCCCGACCTTGAGCGTCGGTTCGCTGGTCCCGTTGAGTTTTGCCGCTGTGATCACGCCGGTCTGTGTGGCGCCGGTGTCGTCCATGTACGTGACCGATTTGCCGACCAGCGAGCTGGCCCCGATCATCCGCTGCGACTGCAGCATGCTGACCATGTCTTCGAGCTTCTCGACCTGGGTGAACTGGGCGGTCTGCGCCAGGAACGCGGTCGAGTCGGCGGGCTTGGTGGGGTCCTGGTACTTGAGCTGGGCCACCAGAAGCTTGAGGAACGTGTCCTTGTCGCCGAGGGATTTACTGGTCTTCTCACCCTCTTTGGCTTTCGCCTGTGACGTGGCGGCGGACTTCGCTATGTCCGCCGCATTCATGCCGGAGGGTCCGGACATCGGTGAGGTCATCGACTTCTCCTGTCCCGTAGCGGGCTCAACCTAAGCTTCGGCCCACTTGAGGATTTGCTTAGACGGTTAGGCTTATTCACGACGGTGGAGATGTCGCAGCCCCGCCCGCTACCGGCCGCACTCACGGCCGGTCGTGGATGAGCCTAAAAATTTGCGGCCCACCTCGATGGAGGTGGGCCGCAACAGGAGATCTTCAATTTTGGTACGCCTTGACGCTTCCGTAGGGTCAGGGTGCGAGGGACAGGCTGAGCTTCCCCTTGCCGTACCGGTTGACCTCGACCATCAGGTCGAGCCGGCGGCCGAGGGCGAGCAGGACAGCACGTGCGTCGGCCGGCAGCTCGTCGCCCGGGTAGATCACCTGGTGGAGCTTGAGGTGCGGGCTCCCCTCCCGGTTGAGCAGGCTGGTGAACACGTTGCACAGCTCGAAGACGTTCTCCGCCAGGTTCGGGAAGAGCTGCTTCTCGTCGATGCTGTCCTCGGCGGCACCGGCCGGCAGCAGGCCGAGGGCGGCGCCCGCGTTGGCGGCGAGGCTGAGCTCCATACCCATCACCGCGTAGATCTTCTGACTGGAGTCGACGAAGATCGCGACGGTCGACGTGGGCACCGCCGGGGCCCCGATCGGATCGCCGGGGCTGATGGTCACCTCTCTGCCGAGCAGATCCTCGAACAGGCTTTTTACGGCTGGGGAGCCGGGAAGAACCGATACATCTGACATGTCTTAATCATCCCAAAATAGGAGCGAACACTTCGTCGAATCGCTCAGCGGTGAAGGGTTTGACGATGAAGAACGCCGCTCCGGCCTCCTCGGCGGCCGACTTCATCTCCGGAGTCGACTCCGAGGTCACGAAGCCGAACTTGACGTTGTTGCCGGCGGCGCGCAGCTGACGCAACACGTCGATACCGGTCAGATGCGGCATGTTCCAGTCCGAGATCACCACATCCGGCTTCTCCTCGACGGCTTTGTCGAGAGCCTCCTTGCCGTCCGCGGCCTCGATCAGGTCGTGGTCTCCGAACCCGGCCTGACGCAGGGTCCGGACGACGATCTGCCGCATCACCCGGCTGTCATCGGCGACTAGGATCTTCATGCACCCTCCTCCTTGTTGTCGCTGTTGCTCTGCCACATCGAAATGGACACCGGTTCGCCTTCCCACAACCCGTAGACACCGCTGATCCGCTCGGTGTTCGGGAATCGCGCCGATGCCTCCGGCGCGAGCACCACTTGCGGGAGCGACAACTGCGCCCCCGGCGGCAACATCGCCTTGACGTTGCCACCGACGATGTTGGCCAGCTCGCCGAGCGTGTCGGAGATGTCGTCCTCACTCACTTCCTCAAGCTCCATGGCGAGGAAGGCGGCCGCGGCCCGCTGGGCGGCGGCGCGGGAGCAGGCGTAGACGACATGCCCGGACCAGGACCCGGTGATCGAGACCGAGGAGTGCACCTCGGACGGCTGGTTCTCGTCGTATGTCGGGATCAGCGGGCTGACCCCCTCCGGATCCAGGTACGACTCCCATACCTGTTCCACCATCTCGGCGAGGTCGCTCTCATCGACCTCGACTTCGACACTCATGAATTCGCTCCGGTAGGGACGAGGCCCAGCAGGGCCAGCTTCTCGATCATGGCGCCCTCGGTGAAGGGCTTGATGACGTATTCGTGTGCGCCCGCGGCGAGCGCGCGGACGATCTGGCTCTGTTCGCTCTCGGTGGTGACCATCACGAGAGTCATCTCCCGCAGCCGAGGGTCGGCGCGGACCTTCATCACGAACTCCAGCCCGTTCATGTTGGGCATGTTCCAGTCGATCAGGGCCAGCTCCGGCACCTCGGTCATGTCGGCCAGGAGGTCCATCGCCTCCTTGCCGTCGCCGGCCTCGACCGCCTCGAAATTGAGCTTCGTGACGATGCGTTTGAGGATCATGCGCATCGCGCGCGAGTCGTCGATCACCATGGCGCGCATCGGCGTCATCCCCTTCTCGCGGCGCCGGCGGGCGCCGCTGTACGAGTCCGGTAGGCAGAGGTTCGGCCGGCCGCCACCCGTTCGTAGTTGTCGTCGATCCCGATCGTGGTTTCGGCCGCTCCGAGGAAGAGCCAGCCGTCCGGTCGCAGGATCTTGGCGGCGTTCTGCAGTACCTGGCGTTTGGTGGCCACGTCGAAGTAGATGAGGACGTTGCGCAGGAAGATCACGTCGAAGGGCTGCATCGGGGGGAAGGGGGCGGTGAGACTCATGTGCTTGAACGAGACGTTCTTGCGCAGCGCCGGGATGATCCGCCAGTGCGCGCCGGCCCGCTCGAAGTACTGCACCAGCTGGGTGGCCGCCAGTCCGCGGTTCACCTCGACCTGGCTGTATTCGGCCTTCTGCGCGCGATCGACCATCGCGGTGGAGATGTCGGTGCCCTGGATCTCGAACGTCCAGCCGCTCGGCAGCGTCTCCTGGAGCGTGATGGCCAGGCTGTACGCCTCCTGGCCGCTGGAGCTGGCCGCCGACCAGAACCGCAGCTTGCGCTGGGCCGCCCGGGACTTGATCAGTTCCGGCAGCACCACGTCGGTGAGTGCCGAGAACGGTTCGCGGTCCCGGAAGAAGGAGGTCTCGTTGGTGGTGAGCGCGTCAATGATCTTCCGCTGGTGCGTCGGGTTGGGACGCTTCTGCAGATCGGCGATGAAGTCGTTGACATTAGGGGCTCCGACGGCCCGGGCGACCGGGATGAGCCGGGCCTCGACCAGGTACTCCTTGCCCGGCGCGAGGACGATGGACGCCTCCTTGCGCACCAGGTTCGAGATGTACGTGAACTCAGCTTGCGAAAGGGTCATCGGGCCACCGCCGGCGAGCGGCCGACCCGGACACGGTTGAGAAGGGCGCCCGCGATCTTGTCGAGGGGAAGGATCTCGTCGGCCAGGCCCGCGGTGACCACCGCGCCGGGCATACCCCAGACCACCGAGGTCGCCTCGTCCTGTGCCAGTACCTCGGCGCCCGAGTCTCGTAGCACTTTCGCACCACTCCGTCCGTCTTGTCCCATTCCGGTCAAGATCGTGGCGAAGCACGACCCGCCGTACAGCGCCGCCAGAGACCGGAACATCACGTCCACGGCCGGGCGGCACGAGTTCTCCTGAGGGGCACTGCTGAGCTGTGTCATCGTCGCGGTCCCGCGGCGCTGGAAGACCAGATGACGATCGCCTGGGGCGATGTAGACCGTGCCCGCCGTGAGCTCCATGCCCTCGCCCGCCTCGACCACCTTCAGGGGGGTGCTGCGGTCCAGACGCTCGGCGAACATCTTGGTGAAGACGGGTGGCATGTGCTGCGTGATCACGATCGGCACGGGCAGATCGGCCGGCAGTCCGAGCAGCACCTTGGTGAGCGCGTCCGGTCCGCCGGTGGAGGAACCGATGGCGAGCAGGTCGATCCGGCCGCCGGGCGTACCCCGCCGGGCGACGGCGGGCCGGGCCGCACCCGGTCCGGACGCCGGTGGGCGTCCCGGCGCGGTCGGCGGGCCACCGGGCCGCAACGGCGCGGCGCCGGGACGAAGGCCGCCGGAGGGCGCGGGGCCCCGGCTGGGCGGTCCGGTCGGCGCCGGCGGTCGCCGACGTCCGCCCAGCGCCTGAATCTTGGGTACGAGCTGCTCCTTGACCGCCGCGATGGACTCCTTGACCGAGCCGACGTTGCTCGGCTTGGTCACGTAGTCGGTGGCTCCGGCGGAGAGCGCCTCCAGGGTGGCCGACGCGCCCGCCGCGGAGAGCGTGCTGAACATGATCACCGGAGTGTTGTGCCGCTTGCGCAGCTCCCGGACGGCCTGGATGCCGTCCATCTCCGGCATCTCGATGTCCATCGTGATCACGTCGGGCTTGAGCTGATCGATCTTCGCCTGGGCGAGCAGACCGTTCGCGGCGGTGCCGACGACCTGGATGCCCGGCGAATCGCCGAGAGCATCGACGATCAGCCGACGGACCACCACGGAATCGTCGACGACGAGTACCGAGATCATTCGACCACTCCCTTCAACCGAGCCAGGCCGGGCCGAGCGCCGCGACCACCGGTGCAAGCAGCCGGTGAGCCGTGGCGGTGTCCAGCAAGTCGCGCACCACCAGCGCCTGAACGGCGCCGCTGAGCATGTTCCAGACCCCTCCGGCACGGTCTGCCAGTGGAATCCCAGCCGTGTCCACCGCCTGCACCAGCAGCATCTGCGCCGCGGCGGCGGTCCGGACCCGGTCCGAGAGGTACGCCGCCCACGACGCCGAGTGCACCGCGGGCGACCAGCCGGCGGTGTTCCGCCGGGCGTCGTCGGCTGCGGTCGAGACCCGTTCCCGGTCCTCGGGCCGCAGAGTTCTGAGCCGGTCGAGCAGAGCCGACACCGTGTAGTGGTGCGGTCCCAGGTCGATCGGGGCCCCGGAGGGCAGTTTGCGCACCGCGGACACCCAGCCCGCTCCGAGCCGGCGCCGGACGTCCTCGTCCAGCACCTCGCGCAGATAGCTGGCGACCGCGGCGTCACACAGCAGGGCGGTCGCGGCGGCCGCGTCCTCGCTCTGCCGGGCGTCCCGGCCGGTGCCCGCCCAGGTCCACGACATCACGTCGTAGCGCAGGCAGGTCAGCAGCGAGTCGACCGAACCGATCGGCGCCCGCTCGACCAACGCGAGGTTTCCGGCCGGGTCGTCCTTCGCCATGCCCTTGAGCGAGGGCATCCGCCGGGCGGCGCTCTCCACCTCGACCCAGAGCGGCCCGCGGACGTTCTCGTCGGGCAGCCGCTCGGCGAGGACCGGCAGGTCCCCGCTCTGCAGCCGCAGCGCGCGCAGCAGCACCTCGGCCGCGGCCGGCCCGCCCTCCAGGCGGGTCAGGTCGAAGCCCAGAACGGGTGCGCTGACCAGGCTGTACATCAGTTGGTGGCGCGGTATGTGTCGACGGCCTGATTGACGTCGAGAGCCAGCATCAACCGCCCGTCCAGTTTGAACGTGCCCACCACCAACTCCCGGGTGGGCCCGCTCAGGGTGTCCGGTGGCGGCTCGAACCGCTCGTCCTCCAGATCGACCACCTCGCCGATCTTGTCGACCAGCAGGGACACCGGTTCGCCGTCACCACGCAGGATGACGTTCATGACCGGGCCTTTCAGGGCTTGCCGGGCCAACCCGAGCTGCACCCGCAGGTCCACCGCGGCGATCACCTGACCCCGCAGGTTGAACAGGCCACCGACGGCCGGCGGGGCGAGCGGCACCGGGGTGTACTCGTTGTACGAGAGCACCTCCTGGACCGTGTCCACCTCGACACCGAAGAGCTGGCCGTCCACCTCGAAGGTGGCGAACTGACGACTCGCCATGATCAGGCCTCCACCAGCATGTCGTCCATCGAATCGCTGTAGAAGTTCGGGTCGGCGGCGAGGATGGCCCGGCGCACGTCGAGCAGCTCGGTGACCCGTTGCTGGATCACCGCGGTGCCGACCAGGCCGTCCTCCTCCGCGTCGCGGCGGGCGGTGGTCGAGTTCTCCGCGATGTCCACGATCCGGTCGACCACCAGGGCCACGCTCTTTCCGCCCTCGCTGTAGACGACCACCGACACGGTGTCGCCCTCCAGTTCCTCGCCGTACGCCCCGAGCAGGTGCGACAGCCGTACCAGCGGCAGGATCTGCCCGCGGTACTGGACCACCTCGCGGGAGCCGGCGTGTTCGATCCGGTCGCGCGGGAACTCCTCCAGACGCGTGACCGTGTCCAGCGGAATCGCCACCCGGCGTTCGCCGACCGCGGTGACCAGCAGACGCTCGGTGCCACCACCGGCGGCGCCGCGCTTGTCCACCACGTTCTCGCGCTCCGAGTCGACGGCCAGATGCGACCGCCGGGCCAGTGACGAGACGTCCAGGATCAGACCCACCTTGCCGTCACCGAGGATCGTCGCCCCGGCGTACAGGCCGATGTCCTTGAATCTGGTGTTGAGGGCCTTGACCACGACCTCTTCGGTGTTCAGCACCCGGTCCACGACCAGGCCGAACCGGCGGCCGTCGGCCTGCAGCACCATGATGTAGACGCCCTGGTCGCCGCCGACCTCCAGACCCAGGGCACGATCCAGCCGTACGAGCGGGAGCAGCTTGCCGCGCAACCGGTAGACCGGCGCGCCGGAGGCGTACTCCACCTTCGTCGTGTTGCCGTCGATGAAGACCAGCTCCAGCACCGCGACCTGCGGCACCACGTAGCGCTGGTCGGCGCAGTCGACGGTGAGGGCCTGGATGATGGCGAGCGTCAGCGGGATGGTGAGCCGCCAGACCGTACCCTCGCCGGGTGTCGAGTCGACGCTGACCGCGCCGCCGATGTTCTCGATGTTGGTCTTGACCACGTCCATGCCGACACCACGGCCGGACACGTTGGTGACCTTCGCCGCGGTGGAGAAGCCGGGCTGGAAGACCATCGCCATGATGTCGCGCTTGTCCATGTTCGGGATCTGCTCCGGCCGGAGCAGCCCGTTCTCCACGGCCTTCTGCGCGATCCGGTCCACGTTCAGGCCGGCGCCGTTGTCCGCGACCTCGACCGCGACGTGCCCACCCTCGTGGTACGCCCGGAGCGTCAGCGTGCCCTCCGGCCCCTTGCCCGAGGCGATCCGCCGCTCCGGCTCCTCGATGCCGTGGTCGACCGCGTTGCGCACCAGGTGGGTCAGCGGGTCCTTGACCGCCTCCAGCAGGCTCCGGTCGAGCTCGGTCTCCTTGCCCTCCATCACCAGGGCGACCTGTTTGCCGAGCGAGTTGCTCAGGTCCCGGACGACTCGGGGCAGCTTGGACCAGATGTGCTCGATCGGCTGCATGCGGGTCTTCATGATGCCCTCTTGCAGCTCACTGGTGATCATGCCGAGCCGCTGGGCACTTCGGACCAGACCGGAGTCGCCGATCTCCATCACGCCGCGGACCAGCTGGTTCCGGGCCAGCACCAGCTCACCGACCATGTTCATCAGGGTGTCGAGCAGGTCGACGTCCACACGGATCGCGCTGTCCGCGATGCTGCGCTTCGGCGCCTGCGACTGGAGTGCCTCGTTGACCGCGGCCGGCGCGGCCTTGCCCTCCTCCAGCAGGATCGTGCCGAGCTTGCGGTCGTCACCCTCGATCTGCTGCTGCAGCGCCGAGGCGACGTCGCCGGACTGCGCCGCGCCCGCGTCGACGAGCATCTGGCCGAGCGGCTGGCGCTGTTCGGCGACCGGCTCGGGAGCCGGCCGGGCGGCGGCCGTCTCACCCTGCTCGACGCTGACCGGGGCCTCGGCGTCCGCGGCCGGCGCAGACTCGGCGGCCGGCGCGGCGGCGGGAGCGGTGTCCGAGGGCGCGTTCATCTGCGCCTGGATCTTGACGATCATGCTCTCGATGTCGACCTCGGCCTCGGACCCGTTCTCCTCGATCGAGGAGAGGATCGACCGGACGCCGTCGATACAGAGCAGGAGGACTGTGATGGTCTCCGGGGTGACCGGCTGGACGCCGTCCCGGAGCCGGGACAGGAGGGACTCACCAGCGTGCGCCAGCTTCTCCAGTCGCGAGAACGCGAGGAAACCACTGGTGCCCTTGATGGTGTGGATCGCCCGGAAGATGCGGGAGATCAGATCACGAGAGTCCGGCTCCTGCTCAAGGCTGACGAGATCCCGGTCGATCTGGTCCAGGTTCTCGTGGCTTTCCATGAGGAACTCGCCGACGATCTCGCCAAGGTCTTCCACTTCTTACTACCTCCTGCTCGGCTTCACTGCCCTCATCGACTTCGGGGGACGCCAACTGAGAAGACTTCAGGACTCTCCGCCCGGGCGGCGGTAGCGATAGCCGAACCCACGTACCGACTCGATCGGTGATTCGTCCGGATCGGACCAGCCGAGCTTGCGTCGCAGGCGCAGAACCGCGAACTTGACCCGCTCCTGGCCGATCCCGGTCGGGTCGTCCCAGGCCTGGGTCAGCAGCTGATTCGGGGAGAGAACCGCGCCGGCATGCCGCACCAGCGCGTTGAGCAGGCGGAACTCGGTGGGAGTGAGACGCTTCTCCTCACCCTTGACGTAGACCCGGCGCTTGGTCGGGTCGAGATGCACGAGGCCGTCGTCGTAGACCTGACTGGCCCAGCTGTTCTGCCCGGCCGAGGAGCGCCGCAGCAGCGCCTCCACCCGGGCCAGCAGCTCGTTGTTGGCGAACGGCTTGGTCAGGTAGTCGTCGGCCCCACCCCGCAGGCCACGCACCTTCTCCGCCTCCTGACCATGGGCGGTGAGGACCAGCACCGGTACGTCCGACACGTCCCGCAGCCGTTCCAGGACCTGCCAGCCGTCCATCTCCGGCAGTCCGACGTCGAGCACCACCAGATCGGGATGTTCGGCGTACGCCTCCTTCAGCCCGGACCGGCCGTCGGCGGCGTGGGCCACCTCGTATCCGGCCCGGCTGAACAGCAGTCGCAGCGCGAGTGCGATGTCCGGATCGTCCTCGACCACGAGTAGGCGACTCATACCTTGGCTCCCCCTGCCCCCAACCCGCGCTCGCGCCCATGCGGGCACGGCAGTCTCCGGGCACGCGGAAGGTGTGCCGGGAGTCAGCTTCTGCCTGGCACCGCCCGCGCGACCGCGGGCGGGAGATAACTCCGAAGGCGCGAACACACCATAGCGTGATGTGACCGCCTATTTACGGACAGTGACAGCTTAGCGCCGGGTTCGGACGAACGAGCCGGTCCGCGAGGATCCGCCCGACTGGACCCGTCAGCGGTGATCTACGGGCGATACCGGAACAGCCCTTCAGACTGACATTTGCGGCATGGCTTTTCGCCCGTTCCGAGAAAGATGTGACGAGCCGCGCTGTACGGGGTGCGATAACCGTACGGGCCGATCCGTGCCCGGTTTCCGTTCTTCGGGAGGCCTCGTGTCCGTCCGGCTCACCGCCCTCGCGGCAGCACCCACTCTGCTCGTCCTCGCCGCGCCGGCCGCGGCCCAGGAAACCCCGCCGTCGAACCGGGCCCAGTCGGTGATCAACCAGGTGATGAAACTGACCAACGAGAAACGGAGAGCGGCCGGCTGTCCCGCGCTCGCCGTGGACGGCCACCTGCTGACGGCGTCGTTGCGGCAGAGCGACTACATGGCCCGGACCCGGCTGTTCAGTCACGTGTGGCGCAACGGCTCGACCTTCGTCGACCGCAGCGAGGAGGCCGGCTATCAGAACCCGGCCGGAGAGAACATCGCCTGGGGCTACCGGACCGCGCCGGACGTGTTGCGGGCCTGGATGGCCAGTCCGGCGCACCGGCGGAACATCCTCAACTGCAAGGCGCGGTCGATGGGTGCCGGCGTGACCTTCGCCGCCGACGGCACCCCGTACTACAGCCAGCTCTTCGGCTGGGAGTGACAGCGCTCAGATCGCGCAGTTGACCAGCACCGGCTCCGGGTGCAACTCGACACCGAACCGCTCGCGCACCCCGTCCCGGATGACCCGGGCCAGGTCCAGCAGCGCCGCGGTGCTGCCGCCGCCCCGGTTGGTCAGCGCCAGGGTGTGCTTGCCGGAGATCGCCACTCCGGCACCGGCGAAGCCCTTCGGGAAACCGGCGTTCTCGATCAGCCAGGCCGCCGGGATCTTGACGGTGCCGTCCGGGGCCGGCCAGTGCGGCATCTCCCCCAGCGTGCCGAAGAACTCCGCGGACACCACCGGGTTGGTGAAGAACGAGCCCACCGACCAGGTGTCCCGGTCCTCCGGGTCCAGCACCATGCCCTTGCCGGCCCGCAGCTTCAGCACGGTGTCCCGGGCCAGGCCCAGCGGCACCCGGTCACCGGCCTCGGCGCCCAGCGAACGGGCCAGCTCCGCGTACCGGATCGGGGCCGACTCGCCGGAACGGGGCAGCCGGAAGTCGACGGCGGTCACCAGATAGCGGTCATTGTGCTTGAACACGCTGGACCGGTAGCCGAAACGGCACTGCTCCGGAGTCATCACCAGCATCTCGTCGGCCACCCGGTCGTAGGCGTGCACCGCCTCGATGGTGTGCGCGACCTCCTGGCCGTACGCCCCCACGTTCTGGATGGGGGTGGAGCCGGCCGCGCCCGGGATGCCGGACAGGCACTCGACGCCGGACCAGCCGTTGGCCACGGCGGTGGCCACGAAGTCGTCCCAGGGCTCGCCGGCCGACACGCGGACCAGCAATCCGGTCTGATCCTCGCCGACCGTCTCGACGCCGCGATCGCGAAGCACCAGCACCTCACCGGCGAAGCCCTCGTCGCCGACGACCACGTTGCTGCCACCCGCCAGAATCAACAGCGGACGCCCCGCCGCGGTGGCCGCCCGCACCGTCTCGACCGCCTCGTCCGTATGGACCGCCGTGGTCACTGTGCCGGCCGGCCCACCTAGGCGTAGCGTCGTGTACGCCGCCAGGAATCTCTCCGGTGCCGAAGGGGTATCAGTCACCACACAACCCTAGAGTCACCGATGACGAGGGGTCACCGGCGGTCCGGCCGAGCGGGGAGACGACTGCGATGAACAGGTTGCACGCGACGAAGGACTTCTGGCTGGCGGCGCTGCGCGCCGACGGTCCGGCCTTCTATGACGCCGTGGCCGAGACCGGCCCCGACCCGGCCGTGCCCGGCATACCCGACTGGACCGTCGCCGACCTCGCGCACCACGTCACCGACACCCTCCAGTGGGTGCGCGGCACCGTCGCCCGGGGCGTCACCGACCGGCCGGAGCCGACCGCCGCGCTGCCCCGGGAGGGCTGGACCGAGACGCTCGACCTGCTGCGCCGCGAGGTGACCGGCACGATCGAGACGCTGGAGGCCCTGGACCCGGACTTCCCGGCGTGGAACTGGGCGCCGCAGCCGAAACGGGCGGTCTTCTGGCACCGCCGGATCGCCCACGAGATGTCGGTGCACCGCTGGGACGCCGAGGCCGCGGCCGGCCGGGCCACCGCGATCGAGACCAAGCTCGCCACCGACGGTGTCGGTGAGATCCTGGACACCTGGCTGCCGGCCGGCCGGCGCAAGGGCCCGACCGACCTGCACGGTGTGGTCCACCTGGTCGGCACGGATGCCGGGCAGGAGTGGTTCGTCCGCCTGCGGGGCGCCGGGATCGCGCTGCTGGACACCGGCACCATCCTGGACACCGACGATCACCACGCCCGGGCCAAGGCCACCGGCAGTGTGAGCGATCTGCAATTGGCTCTGATGGGGCGTAAAAACCCGGACCAGTTGGCGCTCACCGGGGACCCTCGGCTCTTCCAGGCGCTGCGAACCGGCTGACAGTTCACATCATGTGACGTTGTCACACGGAGATGAAGCCGTACGATGAACCGGTTAAGTTAGCGGATCATCAGAAGCGGAGAAGACATGACGGCAACCGTCACGTCCACGTCGGCGCAGCCGGCCGCCGCGGGGACCAGGTTCCCCGACGGCTTCGTCTGGGGCGCGGCCACGGCCTCGTACCAGATCGAGGGCGCCGCGCGGGAGGACGGCCGTGGCCCGTCCATCTGGGACACGTTCAGCCGGACGCCGGGCAAGGTGGTCGGTGGACACACCGGCGATGTCGCGTGTGACCACTACCACCGGTACGCCGAGGACGTCGCGCTGATGGCCGACCTCGGCCTCGGTGCGTACCGCTTCTCCGTCGCCTGGCCGCGGATCCGCCCCGACGGCACCGGCCCGGTGAACGTCCGCGGCCTCGACTTCTACGACCGGCTCACGGACGAACTGCTCGCCAAGGGCATCGACCCGGTCGTCACGCTCTACCACTGGGACCTGCCCCAGACCCTGGAGGACCGCGGCGGCTGGACCGTCCGGGAGACCGCCGAGGCGTTCGCCGACTACGCCGAAGTGGTCTACCGGCGGCTCGGCGACCGGGTCGCCACCTGGACCACGCTCAACGAGCCGTGGTGCACCGCCTACCTCGGGTACGGCAACGGCATCCACGCCCCCGGCAAGCAGGACCCGGCCGGATCGCTCGCCGCCGTGCACCACCTCAACCTGGCGCACGGCCTGGCCGCCCGGGCCCTGCGCGCGGCCGGCGCCCGCAACATCAGCATCACGCTCAACCCGTGCGAGGTGTCCCCGCTCGACCCCACCAACCCGGCCGACATCGCCGCCGCGACGATCATCGACGGGGTCGCCAACCGGATCTTCCTCGACCCGCTGCTGCGCGGCGAATACCCCGCTGACGTGCTGGAACACATCTCCCGGATCACCGACCTGTCCTTCATCAAGGACGGCGACACCGAGATCATCCACCAGCCGCTCGACATCCTGGGCATCAACTTCTACACCCCGTCGTACGTGTCGGCGAAGCCCGGCCAGCCCGGTGCCGGCGACTACCCCGGCAGTGAGGGCATCGCCTTCCGCAAGCCGGTCGGCCCGGTCACCGACATGAACTGGCAGATCGAGCCGGCCTCCCTGACCCGCCTGCTCACCCGCATCCACCGGGACTACCCCGGCACCCCGCTGATGATCACCGAGAACGGGGCGGCCTACCCGGAAGGCGTGCACGACCCGCTGCGCGTCGACTACCTCAACGACCACCTGCGCGCCTGCCACGACGCCCTGGCCGCCGGAGTCGACCTCCGGGGATACTTCGCCTGGTCGCTGCTGGACAACTTCGAATGGGCCGAGGGGTACGTGAAACGCTTCGGTATCGTGCACGTCGATTACACGACCCAAGAGCGTGCCCTCAAGGACAGCGCGAAGTGGTACCGCGAGGTGATCAAGCGCAACGGCCTGGAATAGGAGCGTTTTGTGACGACGCGGGAACGGCCGACACTGGAAGCAGTAGCTCGCCGGGCCGGGGTCTCCCGCGCCACGGTCTCCCGCGTCGTCAACGGCTCCACCACGGTCGCCGCCACCATCCGTGAGGCCGTCACCCGGGCCGTCGAGGAGCTCGGCTACGTGCCGAACCAGGCGGCCCGCAGCCTCGTCACCCGGCAGACCGACTCGATCGCGCTGATCCTGCCGGAAACCGCCAACCGGGTCTTCTCCGACGACCTGTTCTTCCCCGCGATCATCCGGGGCGTCGGCTCCGAACTGGAAGCCGCCGACAAACAACTCGTCCTGATGATGGCCGGCTCCGCCGCCGGCTACCACCGGGTCGAACGCTACGCGGTCGCCGGCCACGTCGACGGCGTCATGTTCGCCTCCATCCACGGCGCCGACCCGCTGCCCGGCCTGCTCGCCCGCCGCGGCATCCCGGTGATCTGCTCCGGCCGCCCGATGGCCGCCTCACCACCCGTCCCCTACGTCGACGTGGACCACGCCGGCGGAGTCGCCGCAGCCATCAAGCATCTGATCGAATCCGGTCGCCGGCGGATCGCCACCATCGCCGGGCCAGGCGACATGGTGGCCGGCCTGGAACGCCTCAACGGCTACACCGGCGCCCTGCGCGACGCGGGGCTGCCCGCACTGGTCACCACCGGCGACTTCACCAGGGAATCCGGGATCAGCGCGATGTGCGAACTCCTCGACCGCGAACCCGGACTGGACGCCGTCTTCGCCGCCTCGGACCTGATGGCACACGGGGCGCTGCAGGCGCTGCGATCCGCGGGCCGGGCCGTCCCGGACGACGTGGCGGTGATCGGTTTCGACGATTTCGACATCAGCCGCTACAGCGACCCCCCACTGACCACGGTCCGCCAGCCGATCGCCGAGGCCGGCCGGGTGATGGCGAGCCAGATGCTGCGCCTGACAGCCGGCGAAGACATCGAACCCTCGATCATCCTCCCCACCGAACTGATCATCCGAGCCTCGGCTTAACCCTTCCCCGGTACGCCCTTCAACCACCCCGCGTCCCGCAACTCACTCGCCAGCCACCCCGCGTCCCGCAGCCCACTCGCCAACCACCCCGCGTCCCGCAGCCCACTCGCCGAACGGCCCCACGCCCACATCGCGAGTCAGGCCCCACCCACGCACACCCCCAGCAGCCCGCCGGTCCGCTCCCGCCCACGCCCTACTCCGGCCTTGGCTTCAACCCGCGCCTTCTCTGGCTCGCGTCCCGTGCCCTCGCTCCTGCCCTGGCTCCCACCCGCGCCCTCTCTCGCTCCTGCCCCGCGCCCTCGCTCCTGCCCTGCCTCTCGCCCGCGCCTTCTCTCCCGCCCGCGCCCTCGCCCGCGCTCCCGCTCCCGCCCGCGCCCTCTCTCCCGCCCGCGCCCGCGGCCCTCGCCCGCCCTCCCGCTCCCGCCCTCGCCCTCGCGCGATGTCTTGGCCCTGGCGCGAAGTATTGGCCGCTTTACCCTGAAATAGCCCTACTACAGGCCCCGTGGGACACAGACCGTTCGCTCAAGTGGCCACTCAACTGCGATCTTGCGAAAAGATCGCCGCCGGAAAGAGCCTTCTCCTCGTCCTCCGACCCCCTTGGGATCGATCCCGCGCACGCGACCGCCCCAAACCTGCGATCCTGGGCGATTTACCACCGAAAACGAGTGTCGCGACTGGCTGCCTGATCACTTGCGGTCAATCCCTCGCGCGGGCGATCCATCCAAACAAGATCTTGGTGGATTTACCACCTTATCCGGTGGAAAATCCTCCAAGATCGGCCAGGGCCGGGCAGGAAGGCGGACACGCGCGCGGGGAATTGACCACGGACAGGCCAGCAGCCTAGAGGAAGGCCCGAAAAAGTTGGTAAATCGCCCAAGATGGGAGTAAACACTCGCGCGGGGAATCGACGGCGAGTGGCCCAGCCGCCAAGAACAAAACTCAAACGGGGGCAGATCAGCGAGCCCGATCACCTTCGGAAAACCGGAGGCGTCCTCGCCGGCCCGCTCCTTCGAGATCCACAGGGAAGCGGACGCCCGCGGCCTGATGGATCAGCGGGCTGCCACCGCCCTGGCCGTGGCTGCCGTTTCGGGGCCGAACAGGACCAGCTTCGCGGTGTGCAGGGTGGTGGGAGTCGCCGCGCGGAGCGAGTTGGCGTAGCAGGACCTCAGCGACTCCGAACGGTCCTCGGAAACACTGAACACCGGGCCGACCGTATGCACCACCCAGCGTGCCGGGAGACGGCCGGCCGTGGTGGGCACCGCTTGACCGGTCGGGAGGCCCCGGCCGTACCGTGAAGCCCGCAGTTTTCGGGTCTCCTCCAGGATCGCCGGACCGCCCTTGCGATGGATCGCCCCGTCCACTCCCCCGCCGCCGAGCAGCGACGAGTTGGCCGCGTTGACGATCACGTCGACGTGCTGGGTGGTGATGTCGCCGTCGAGCAGGTCGATCCTCACAGTGGTGCCGTATTGGTGATCTCGATGGGCTTGCCCAGTGATTTTCGGGCCAGCAGGGTCGCGCCGGCGATCGCGGCAGGCATCAGGAACACCGCGCCCAGCGGGATCAGGAACGTCAGGAAGACGGCCACACCGAAGCCCAGCGTCAGCGGCTTACGTTGCGCCAGAACCACCCGGCGGTGCCGGAGCCGCTGGCCACGACGCTGGAACGGGACACCGGTCAACTCCAGTGCCAGCAGCCAGCCGCCGACCGCACCGCCCAGCACCGGGATCACGGTCTGGCCGACGAACGGGATCAGCCCCAGCAGGAAGAGCGGCACACCGATCAGGACGGAGATCCCGATCAGCTTGAGTGAGTCGACCAGGCTCCGGCGCAACGACTCCCAGAGCGGGACGTCCACTTCATCCGGTACGCCGCCGAAGCGGTCCTCCACCAGCTCCGAGATCTTCTCGTAGAACGGGTCGCCGATCAGCAGGGTGACCGCGGTGAAGGTGAGGATCGACAGCAGCACACTCGAACCGAGCACGGTGAGGCCGCCGAGCACCCGCATGGTGCTACGCAGCCACTCCGCCCAGTCGTCGGCGAACCAGGTGACCGTGGCGGCCAGATCCGGCAGGTTCCGGATCAGCAGGAACAGTGCGATCGCGTAGAGGATCCCGGACAGCAGCGCCGGGATCAGCCCCAGGACCATCAACCGTGGACTGCGCAGCACCAGCCCGAGCCCGCGCCCGAGGAGCCCGGCACCCGCGGCGAACTCCCGAACCATCGACACCGGACGACTCCGATCACCACTCACGTTTCGGGAGCTTAGGCCGTTGGCGCCAGGTTCAGGGGGCCGGGGCGGTGCCGGACGGCGCCGAAACCGACGGAGTGCTGGTGGCGCTCGGTGACGGCGGTGTCTCGGACGGGCTCGGCGGGTCGGTGACCATGGTCGGCGTCGGGACCGGCGGGTCGGTCAGCAGCGGTGGGCCGGTGGTTCCGGTGGGTTGCGGCGGTACGGAGTGGATCACGGTCACCGTCGTCGTCACGATGGTCGGCCCGACGGTGGGAACGGTCGGCGACACGACGGGGTCGGCGGTGGCCCGGGGCGGTCGGCCGGCGTATCCGGTGTCCCGTGTCGGAGTGGACCCGATCGGGGCGGAACCGATGCCGCCGTCACCGACGAGGCCGCCGAATCCCTTGTGGGCGTCGAGAGTCGCCTGCTGAGCGCTGGGGGCTCCGAGGGCCCATCCGGTCACCACCGCGAACGGCAGCCCGAGAACCACCAGAGCGTAAAAGACGGATTTAGGGGACAAACGCACGTACAACGTACCGGTCGGAGCGTCCGAAAAGTTACGGCTTTTCAGCATAACGGCACACCGCCCGCGGGCCAGAATCCACCAACCCATGAGGGGCACCGGCGTCGACGAGGACCGCCCCGAAAGGCAGCGAGCAACGACGCCAGGAACGGCGGTCAGGCCGGGGCGGGGCCTCGGCGCACGGTCGCCCGCCCATGGGCGGACAGAGGGGCTTGTGCGATCGAGGTCAACCCGTGTGCCGACGTGTGGCTCGCATCGGACCCTGATGGTTGATCGGTTCGACGGCGGCTCAGACCCGGTCGCCATGACGATTCCACGGGTGAACGGCCTTCCTGAAGCAACCATCAGGGCCCGAGTCGGGCCACACATCGGCACACGAACGGAGGCTCTGGCGCCGAATGGCGGCTAGCTGTTCAGGAAGGTGGAGATGCGGTCGCGCAAGGCGTTGCGGTTGGTCCACAGGAAGCTGGGACGGTCGTAGATCTGCAGGTCGGCACCGAGGGATTCGGCTATCCGCTCGGCCCAGGCGGACGGGTGGACCTCGTCTCCCCGGCAGCCCAGGACCAGTGCCCGGCCCTGGAAGGAACGCAAGGCCGACTCGTCGGGGAGAGCCGGGGACGACCACACCGACTCGATCTCGGGGGCCAGGCCGTCCCGCTGCAACTGTTCGACCCGCTGGCGTAGGGCGCTCCAGCCGGCCGGAGTGTTGCGGACCGCGGCGGGCAGCTCCTGCTCGACCGCGTCGGCGATCATCGCGGCCTCGCCGGACTCGACCGCGGCCAGCAGGCGCTCCAGGCGCTCGGCGGAGGCGGCGGCCCGGGTGCCGTCGAGCGGGGCGGGCAGGTAGAGGACGACCTTCGCGAAACGGGCCGGGGACTCGGCGATCACCCGGCAGAGCGCGGACGCACCCATGCTGACCCCGACAGCCCTCGTGGCGCCGGCCTGGTCGGCGACGGCCCGCAGGTCGGTGGCCAGGTCACCGAAACTCCACGGGCCGGGTGGCACGTCGGAGCGGCCGTGCCCGCGGAAGTGGAAGAACACCCGGCGGCCGGTGACGGCACTGCCGAGCGGGCGGGTGCCGGTGATGTCACCGGCGAGCCCGTGCGCGAAGACGGTGACCGGATCACCGGTGCCGGTGACGAGCTGCTCCACCCGGACACCGGAAGGGAGGGTGACCACCTCGGTCGCCGGACCCGGCAACGTCGGCCGACCCGTCCGCGGCCCGGTCCGGTCGTTGCGCTGCAGGCGCGGACCGCCGTCCGGTGGCGGCGGGCCGAACCGGATCACCAGAAGCCCTTGCCGTCCGACAGGTCCTTGAGGCCGGGGCGGACGTCGAGCATGTAGACCAGGGCGGCGGCGACACCGATCATCGTGATGATCAGCAGCCCGCCCTGGCCTAGCAGGGTGATCGCCAGGCAGACGCCGATGATCGCGGCCCACGCGCCCTTGGGCAGGGTGCCGAGCGCCTGGAAACCCGCACCGCGTTGCGTCAGGCAGTGGATCAACGCGACCGCCTGCACCGCCAGGGAGACGAACAGGATGGTGATGTCCAGGTAGAAGCGGACGTCGAGGAAGAAGATGGGCGCTGCAGTGGCCATGAGAAAGAGTCTATGCCGTGGGCTCCGGTGGTGCCGGAGCCCGGCAATCATGTCGTCAGCGGACGGTCACTCCGCGGGAGCGGCCGGCTTGGCCCGCTTGCGCGGCTTCGGCGCCGGGGCGGCCTCGACAGCCTTGGCCTCCTCGACGGCGCTCTCCACGGCCTTCGGCTGCTCGGTGGCCTCGATGTCGGCGTTGACCACGTCGGCGGCCTCGACGACGCCGGTGCCGACGACGCGCTCGCCGCGGGAGACCAGCTCGTTGTAGACCGCGAGGGCGCGCTCGGAGGCGACCTGGGCGAAGTTGGTGGCGGCGGCCGCCGCGTTCTCCCGGAGGGCGTTGAAGTCGGCGCCCTCGGCCTTGCCGCGCAGCTCGGCGGCCTTGGTGCCGGCCTGCTCGTTGTAGGTGCGCAGCGAGGCGGCGGCCTTGTCACCGAGCTCGCTGACCACGGCCGGCAGCTTGCGCAGCTGCTCGTAGGCGAGGTCACCGGCGCCGGCCGCGGCATACAGCGGAGCGGGGATCTTGGTCTTGGTCTGCTCGGTCATGGCTTCTCCTCGGCGATCGGGGTGGTCCGGGACGCGTCGTCCGCGGGCTCGGCGGGCTCGGCGGGCTGCGGGTTGTTACGCGCGTTCTCGTTGCGGAACGTCTCGTAGATCTGCGTCAGGGACTGCTTCTGCGCGATCGTGAGCTCCGGGTCGACCGCGATGGCGGCCAGCACACCCTGCTGGCCCTCGCCATCGAGCAGTCCGGCCCGCAGATACATCGCGGGCGTCGACACTCGCAAGGCGCTGGCGATCTGGGCCAGCACCTCGGCGCTCGGTTTGCGGAGGCCGCGCTCGATCTGGCTCAGGTAGGGGTTGCTCACCCCGGCCTTGTCGGCGAGTTGCCGGAGCGAGATCTTGGCAGTCTGACGGAGGTCTCGGATGAAGGTCCCGATGTCCTCAGGCAGATCCTTGGGTGCGGCCATGACTCGAAGCTAGCTCGCCTTGCTAACTCCTGCAAGCAAAACGCTAGCTACAGCTAGCGTGAACCGAGTCACCCCTGATTTCCGCCCCTTAGAAGGTCGCGCGGACCTCACCGACCGGACGACCGCCGCCCAGCACGTGCTCCGGCAGCAGGCCGCCGACCTCCACGCCGAGCCGGCGCAGCGCCGCGAGCAGCACCGGACCCCGCGCCCGGTGCGCCCCGTCGGAGATCTTCAGGGCCACCGCACCGACCCCGGGCAGGGCCGCCGCGGCCACCCCGTCGGCGCCCTTCTTCACCAGCAGACCGGAAATCGCCCTCATCAGCACGGTGTCGTCGGTATCGGTGCCGGCCACCAACTCGGGGTTCGCCCGGATGGCGTCGGCCACCCGCCGCTCCACCGAACCGGCCGGGGCGGAGACCAGCCGCTGGAACGCCCGGGCCAGCCCGACCGGGGTGATCGCGAAGATCGGCGCGCCGCAGCCGTCCACCCCGTACGCCGCGATCGGCTCGCCGGAGAGATCGCTGACCGCGTCGGCGAGGGCCTTCTGCAGCGGGTGGTCGACATCCAGGTACGACTCCAGCGGCCACCCGTTGACCACGCAGGTGGCGAGCATGCCGGCATGCTTGCCGGAACAGTTCATCAGGATCGGCTCGGCCACCCCGCCGGCCCGCAGCCAGGCGTTCCGCGCCTCCGCCCCGAACGGCAGGTCGGCCGGGCAGAGCAGCGCCTCCGGGCCGAGTCCGGCCGCGGTCAGGATGGCCCGCACCCGTTCCACGTGGAACGGCTCGGCGTCGTGGCTGCCGCTCATCAGCGCCAGGTCGGCCTCGTCACGCGGGACCAGACCCGCGTTCAGCAGGCCCACCGTCTGCAGCGGCTTGTTGGACGAGCGGGGGAAGAACGGGGTGGTGACGTCACCGAGGGACTCCCCGCCGAGGACGGCGACGACGCCGTGGTGGACGCTCTCCACAAAACCGGAGCGGACGACTTCAGCGACGATCATCGCGGTGGAACTCCCAGCAGGTCACGGGCTTGCGCGGGGGTCAGCGGCGGGCGCTGGGCAAGCTGAGCGAACCCTACGGCACGGGCGACCAGTTGCATGTTCGAGTCCACCGGGCGGCCTTTGGCGTACGTCAGGGTGTCCTCCATGCCGACCCGCAGGTGCCCGCCGGCCGCGAGCGACGCCAGCATCACCGGCAGGGTGCTGCGCCCGATACCGGTCGCCGAGAAGGTGGTGCCGGCCGGCAGATCCCGGATCACCCGCTCGCACGCGACCACCGCGGCGGCCGTGCCGGGCATCCCACCGGGCACCCCCATCACCAGGTCGACGTGCACGTGCCCGCCGAACGGCAGACCGTGCCGGTCCAGCAACCGCTCCAGGCTGGTCAGCTGGCCGAGGTCGAAGATCTCGTACTCCGGGACGACACCGCGCTCCCGCATCCGGTCGTGCAATCCGACGATGAACTCCCAGCGGTTCATGAAGACGTCGTCACCGAAGTTGACGGTGCCCATCGTGCAGGACGCCATCTCCGGGCCGGCGTCGATCACGGCCAGCCGGTCCGACTCCGGGTCGTGCACCGAACCGCCCGAGGACAGCTGCACGATCAGCCCGGTCGACTCGCGCAGCGCCGCCACCGTGGCCCGCAACCGGGCCTGATTCAGCGTCGGGCGGGCGTCGTCGTCCCGGATGTGCACATGCACGATCGACGCGCCGAGCGCCTCGCACTCCTTGGCGGTCGCCACCAGCTCGGCCAGGGTCACCGGCAGAGCGGGCACATCCGCCTTACGGCTTTCCGCGCCGGTCGGGGCGACGGTGATCAGGGTCCCGGTCATGTCTCGCATACTGCCACGCCGGGTGGCCGTCAGTCGGCGTCGATCGCCGCCGCGGACTCCCCCACCATCAGGTGGGCGTCGTCGGGGACGTTGCGTTTCACCACGGCCAGCGCGACCATGCCCAGCTCGTGGTGCCGGACCGCGGTGCCGACGAAACCGACCGCGCGGCCGTCCAGCTCGACCGCGGTGCCCTGGGCCGGCGGGTGGTCGGTGGCCACCCCGTCCAGGTGCAGCAGGACCTGACGGCGCGGCGGACGGCCCAGGTTGTGCACCCGGGCGACCGTCTCCTGGCCCCGGTAGCAGCCCTTCTCCAGGTGCACGCTGGTGGCCATCAGAGCGACCTCGGCCGGAATCGTGCGGTGGTCGGTCTCCCAGCCCAGCCGGGGGATGCGATGGGCGACCCGGACCGCCTCGTACGCCCAGATCCCGGCCCGCTGCACGCCGAGCCTCTCGATCACCTCGTCCTTGCGGGCGCGCGGGACGAGCAGGTCGACACCGAGCGGGACACGGCGGGCCAGTCCGCCCTCAAAACCCCGTACCGGATAGCTGCTCGTCGCCTGCTGCGCGACGGACCCGGCGGCGAACCGGGTGTCCGGCACCGCGCTGACCCGGGGGGCCGCGAGATCCGGGAAGAGAGCGGCCGCACCGGGCCCGACCAGGGACAGGACCGCGATCTCGGCGGTGGCGTCGCGCGGCTCGACCCGGGTGAAGAAGCGCATCATCTCCAGGTATTTCAGGAGACCGGCGGCGGCGCCCGGCTCGGTGTCCAGCCAGGCCGTCGTCCCGTCCTCGGTGACGAACGCGTGCTGCTCGATGTGCCCGTTCGGCGAGAGGACCAGCAGCTCGGTGCCCTGCTCCGGGGAGAGACCGGACAGGTGCTGGGTGGTCAGGGTGTGCAGCCAGCTCGCCCGCTCGTCGCCGGGAACCGCGATCACCGCGCGGTTGGACCGGTCGACCAGGCCCACCCCGGTCTCCAGCAGACGCTGCTCGCGCATCGGGTCGCCGAAGTGCGCGGGCACCCCGGCGTCGGCCGACGTGGGCTCCAGGTCCTCGACCATGACGGTGGTCACTTGTCCTCCTTGCAGTCGCCGCACACCCCGAAGAGCGAGACGTGCCCCACATCGACCCGGAACGAGCGCTCCCGCAGCAGCTGCTCGGTGACCGGGTGCATCACCTCGGGATCCACCTCGGCGATCGAGCCGCACGCCCGGCACACCAGGTGAACGTGCTGATCCTCACCGGCCGCGTGATAGGTCGGCGAACCGTGCGACAGATGCGTGTGGTTCACCAGACCGAGCTCTTCGAGCAGCTCAAGGGTCCGGTAGACGGTGGTGATGTTGACCCCGGCGGCCCGCTCGCGGACCGCGTTGTGCACCGACTCCGGCGTGGCATGCCCGAGCTCGTGCACGGCTTCGAGAATCAGCTGACGTTGTGGGGTGAGTCGCAGGCCCCTCTCGCGGAGCATGGCGGCTAGCGATGTGGCGGACACGTGACGAGCATAGTTCGGGTGAACGACAGGATCCTCGTCCCGCCCACCGGCCTGATGGGTGACGGTGTCTTCGAGACGCTGCATCTGCGGCCGGATGGGCCGTGGCTGCTCGACGCCCATGTGTCCCGGCTGACCCGATCGGCCGCGCTGCTGGACATGCCGCCACCCAACCTTCCCGACATTTCCGATTTGTCGGGCGAAGGGGCGGTGCGGATCATCTACACGCGGGAGGTTCTGGACATCTCCGTCTCGCCCATCCCGGCGCGGGTGATCAACGAGCGGCGCGACGGGATCCGGGCCATCAGCGCCGACCAGGGCGTCTCCATCCGGCGCCCGCCATGGTCGGTGTCCGCGGCCAAGACACTGTCCTACGCGGAGAACTTCGCGGCCCGCCGGTGGGCGGTCCGGCAGGGGGCCGACGACCTCATCTGGCTTTCCACCGAGGGGTACGTGCGGGAAGCGCCGACCGCCTCCGTCGTCTGGCTGACCGGAAACGATCTGCACACGGTCCCGCCCGCGACGGCCGGGATCCTGCCCGGCATCACCGCCGCCCACCTGCTGTCGGTGGCGCCGTCGGTAGGGCTGCGCCCGGCCGAGCGGATGATCACCCGCGCCGAACTGGCCGCCGCCGACACCATCTGGCTGGCGTCGTCGCTGCGCGGACTGGCCGAGGTGACCAGCCTGGACGGGGCGCCCCGGGCCAGGTCACCCTGGACTCCCCGTCTCCTCGACCTGCTGGGGTACTGATCAGCCGCCGATGCGCAGCAGCCGGGCCGACATGTGCGGCTTCAGACCGCTCTGGCCGACCGCGATCTCGTGCGCGTACAGCAGGGCGCCCTCGACGATCCCGAACAGCCGGTGCCCGCCGGTCACCGGCAGACCCGACGGGGTGTACGCCACCGCGTCGGCGGTCATCTCCAGCCGGGTGGTGGCCGCCTTGCCCAGGTACAGCTCGGCCACCCCGTCCGGGCGGATCATCGTGGCCTCCATCTCGTCACCCGGCCGGCCGTCGACCAGCACCGGGCGCCAGAAGCCGGACTCGGTCAGCGCCTGCCCGGCCGGCTTCGAGTCGTCGTCGAGCAGCCAGGCCCGCGACTCGTACCGCAGGAAGTCCCGGCCGTCGTGACTGATCCGGATCTCCTGGGCGAAGTCGTAGTCCTTCTCCTCCGGGAAACCGCCCTGACCGCGCCCGCGCCACAGGCCGACGAACGGCAGCAGACCCAGCAGCGACGGGTGCAGATCCGGGCCGGACCGCAGATCGTGGGTGTCCTCGTAGGGGTAGCGCTCGACCGGCGGAGCGTTGAGCCACGGCGGCGGTCCCAGCGGGTTTTCCGTCTCGTTGGTCACCAGCGTCCCCTCGAAATGCGCATTGCCAGATAGCCGAAGCCGCCGGCCAGACCGCCCAGAGCGGCCACCAGCAGGCTCACGAACCCGATTTCCGTAACCATGACCGGCCCATCTTATGCTGGCCGGTATGGCACGCCTGCTCGTCGTCAAGGCCACCGCCGGCGCCGACGCCCCGGAACGCTGCAACCAGGCGTTCAACGTGGCCTCGACAGCCGCCACCGCCGGGATCGACGTGTCGTTCTGGCTGACCGGTGAGTCCACCTGGTTCGCGCTGCCCGGCCGGGCCGCCGAGTTCACTCTGGCCCACGCGGCCCCGCTCCCGGACCTGATCGAACTGCTCCTGGAGGCCGGCCGGATCACCGCCTGCACCCAGTGCGCGGCCCGCCGCGACATCGGCCCCGGCGACGTCCTGCCCGGCATCCGGATCGCCGGCGCCGCCGTCTTCGTCGAGGAGATCATGTCCGACAACGCCCAGGCCCTCGTCTACTAGAACCTTTCGGGGGTACGCCGTAGGGGCCGACGGAGATCGGGGAGTCCTGTCCGGTCCGCGCGACGTCCGCGTGACCGGCGGACCGTCCGGCGACCGCCGGGCGAATGCGGTGGCCGGGGAGACATCGCCGGTGGCGAGCGGGCTGAGCCGCGGTTCAGCCGTTGCGGCAGCCGGTGGTCACGGTGGTCCGGGCCCGGTCACCGTCCGTCGTCACCACGACCGATTCAGACCCTTGCCGGTACGCCCACCCGTTCGGTTCCCGCCACACCGGCTCGATCCCCTCGGGCACCTCCACCCGCTGGTCACCCACGAAGGTCGCCGCCGTCCCTCCGCCCGGACAGACCACCGCCTGGCTCGTGACCGCCCCGGTCAGGATCGCCGGCGCCGCACCCGCGGACGGATCCGACCGGTCCAGATCATCGGCGTCCGGCCGGCATCCGCTGAACACCCGCACCGTCAGCACCTGGTCGGTGGAGTGCGCGGTCGCCTCGACACCGATGTAGTCCCCGGCGTCGGCGAAGAACGACAGCCGGGTGCCCCCACGGGTGGCGGCCACTCCCGCCCCGAAGCCGTCCGGCAGCCCGGCGGCCAGCCCGGCGAGCGCCTCCCGGGCTTCTCCCTCGGCCACGTAGAGCGTCACGTTCCGCCCGGCCTCCCGCCCGTCCCGGACCGGGGTGATCGCACACTCGGTGACTTCCAGCTCACCGAGCCGCAGCACCCACCGCTCGTCCTGGGCGACCTCCACCACGGCTCCGGTCGCGGCTCGCAGCGCGGGCAGCGCCTCAGCGATGTCCCGCTGCTCGGGCACGGTCGGCGGATCGTTGCGCACCGACCAGAACACCGCCCCGGTCAGCAGAGCCCCCCAGGCGGCCACCGCCCCCCACGTCCACCACCGCCGCTCCCGTCCCACCACCGGCCCAGTCACGGCGCCATGGTGTCATGCGGCGCTCAGAGATCGAGTGCCGCCCGTAACGCGATGTCCGCGAACTCCCGGCTCGCCTCGTCCAGGACCGCCGTCCGCGATGTCAGGCGTGTCTTGTCGACTTGGCCGACGTGGTGGGCGAGAAAAGTCCCGAGTGGCTTGCCGTCACTGTCGCTGAGCGTCGGGCGCTCCAGGCTCGGCTCGTGGACATCCGACAACGGGACGACCAGCACTCCGGGATAACGGCCGATGATCGCGTCGTTCTCGACGACCACCACGCTATGCTCCCGGCCGAACCGGGTCACCGTCCAGACGTCACCGCGCTTCACGCCACATCCTGCCCGAAGATGCGGTCGAGCCCCTCCTCCCGCCAGCCCGGCGGCTCGTCCGGATGGAGGCGGTACTGCTCGGCACTCAGGGCCGACGACTCGATCACGGCCTGCTCCCAGGCCACTCGGGATAGCCACTCCGACAGGGAGATCCCCTGGGACGCGGCAGCGGCGCGGGCGGCCAGCAACGACTTCCGCTCGAGTTGCACGGTCACCGTCTCGGGCTTCCGCGCCCGGCGCGAGGCATCGGTGTCTCCCCTGGACATGCGACCAGGGTACGCCCGACCGGCCCCGATGTTCCGAACATTCCCACTTTGAACCGTCATGAGACAAGGTTATACGGGACTAGATCTGGTGTCCAAAGTCGAGCGACGGATAGCCCGCCCGCCCAGCGACCTCCCGATACTCCGGGGAAGCCAGGAAACGGTTGATCATTTCGACGCTTCCCGGGGTGAAAGGCCTGTTCAGGACCTCGACTGCGGGGATGAAGAGCATCGCCGCGCCCTCGCCGAGCACCACGTCCTCCGGCCGGGCCGAGGTCCTCCCGTAGAAGTAGTTCTTGACGCGGTCGTGCTCCGGCAGCTCCTGGCGGGCGAAGAGGCGCAACGGCTCGTCCGGGCGCAGCCGGGTCTCCTCCCACAGTTCGCGGGTGGCGCCCGCCCGCGGCGTCTCGCCCTCCTCGATCGCGCCGCCGGGCAGGCCCCAGACGTTCGGGAAGTACGGGGCCTTGTCGTCACGCAACTGCAACAGCAGCGCGCCGGTGCGGTCGACCAGGAAGGTGCACGCGACGTGGATCAACGGGCGGCCTTTCAGCTGTTCGCGAGGCGGCGGAGGGCACCCTCGGCCACCTCGGGACGGGTGGTGTACCAGAACGGGGGCAGTGACCGGCGCAGGAAGGGACCGTAACCGCGGGCCGTCTCCAGCCGGGAGTCCAGGACCGCCACCACACCCTTGTCGCCGGTCGAGCGGATCAGCCGGCCGACGCCCTGGGCCAGCCGGACGGCGGCGATCGGGACGCTGACCGCGGAGAAACCGGAGCCGCCGGAGGCCTCGACCGCCGCGGCCCGGGCGGCGGCCAACGGCTCGTCGGGGCGCGGGAACGGCAGACGGTCGATGACGACCAGCTGGCAGGAGTCACCGGGCACGTCGACGCCCTGCCAGAGCGACATCACGCCGAAGAGACAGCTCGCCTGATCCTCCTTGAACTTGCGGACCAGAATCGGCAGTGTCTCCTCGCCCTGGAGCAGGATCGGCAGATCCGTCTTGGCCCGCAGCAGCTCAGCGGCCTGCGTGGCGGCCTTGCGGGAGGAGAAGAGCCCGAGGGTACGGCCGCCGAGCGCCTCGACCAGGCGCAGCAGCTCGGCGCCGGCGGCGTCCGGCAGGCCGGACATCCGGGGCCGGTCCAGGTGCGCCGCCACGTAGAGGATGCCCTGTTTCGGATAGTCGAACGGCGAACCGACGTCGAGCGAGTTCCAGCCCTCACCACCGGTGGACTTGCTCTCGGCGGGCAGCCCCAGCGATCGGGCCACGGTGTCGAACTTGCCGCCCAGGGTCAGCGTGGCCGAGGTCACCACCACGGTCCGATCGGTGTAGAGGCTCTCGGCGAGGGTGCCGGCGACCGAGAGCGGGGCGACCACGAGCGCCCGCCGGCCGCTGCCGAAGTCCGACTTCTCGATCCAGGCGACGTCGAACTTGTTCTCCTCCAGCAGCCGCTGCGAGGTGGTGGAGAGCTCGTCGAGGACCGCTTTGGCCTGCTGTTTGCCGACCGGGTCGGAGTCGTCGGACTTGATCTCGCCGATCGACGAGAGACCGGCCCGGGTGGCCGACTCCAGGGTGGCGACGGCTAGGCGCAGCCGCTCCGGCAGCCCGTTGACGAGGCGCTCGGCGGGCAGGTCGGAGAGGCAGACGGTGAGCTCGTCGGCGGCCAGGGCGAGCTGCTCGGCGGCGGCCGGGGTGATCATCGTGCGGGCTCGGCGGCCGGCCCGCTCGACGGCCTCGGGGGTGATCTCGGCCTGGGCCGCGGCGGACACCCGGTCGGCCAGCTCGTGGGCCTCGTCGACGATGAGCAGCTTGTGCGGCGGGACGATCTGCCGCTCGGCGATCATGTCGACGGCGAGCAGGCTGTGGTTGGTGACGACGATGTCGGCCTCGCGGGCGCGGGCACGCGACGCCTCGGCGAAGCACTCCGCGCCGTACGGGCACCGGCCGGCCCCGACACAGTCCCGCGCGGGCATCGACACCTGCCGCCAGACCACGTCGTCGACACCCGGATCGAGGTCGTCGCGGTCGCCGGTCTCGGTCTTCTCCGCCCACTTGCGGATCCGCAGGATCTGCTTGCCGATCTTGCCGGCCTCGCCGAGCCACTGACCGGTCTTCGGGGCGGGCGGCGCGGCGTCGAACAGCGTGTCGGTCGGCTCCTGCTCGTCGGCGTGTTCCAGTTTCGCCGCGCACAGATAGTGGTGGCGGCCCTTGAGCACGGCGAACGTCGGCTTGCGCCCGAGCACCGGCTGCACCGCCTCGGCGAGCCGGGGCAGGTCGTGGGCGATCAGCTGGTTCTGCAGGGCGAGGGTGGCCGTGGAGACCACCACCGGGCCCTCGACGAGCAGGGCCGGAGTGAGATATCCGAGACTCTTGCCGGTGCCCGTGCCGGCCTGGACGAGCAGGTGCTCCTTGTCCTTGACGGCCTTGTCGATCGCCTCGACCATGGCCTGCTGACCTGGGCGGGCGGAACCGCCGGGGACGGCCCCGACGGCGGCGGCGAGGATCTGCTCGGCGGTTGCCTTCTTCTTACTGGCTGCGGGCACGCAGGAACCGTACCCGCCACCACCGACATATCCGGGTCACCGTTAGGGTGCACCCATGCCGAGCGAGATGGTCCGGGTCATCTACACGAAGTACGACGGTTCGGCGCATCGTGACTACCCGGCCCGTCGTCTGGCCGAGGACGACCTCGGCATCTGGGTCGGCGTGACACGCGGCACGGCCTCGGTCTATCACGGCCGGCCCTCGGTGGAGCAGATCCCGTTCGTGCTGCTGATCCCGCACTACGCGTGGTGGACCGGGATGTTCAACCCGCCGCCGCGGACCAGCGAGGTCTACTGCGACATCACCACCC
Source organism: Actinoplanes sp. G11-F43 (assembly GCF_050589265.1). NCBI lineage: Bacteria > Bacillati > Actinomycetota > Actinomycetes > Micromonosporales > Micromonosporaceae > Actinoplanes > Actinoplanes sp. G11-F43. Next base: position 43,783 of record NZ_JBNZCE010000005.1, on the reverse strand, counting down.
CGGCCCGGTGGGAGGGTGACACCGTTCACATCATCGACCTGGATCTGGACGCGGTGCGGCGCCGCGAGTCGGGTCTGGTCGAGCTGCGGGACGAGGACGAGTTCGCCGAGCACCGGGCGGCCTTCGGCTACCCGGAGGATCTGGTGGAGCACGCCGAGGCGGCCGCCCGGCACCTGATGGTGGCGCTCGGCGACGGCACCGAGCCGTTCGCCTCGCACTACCGCAAACACCTACTCGAAGTCACCCAGGACTAGCTTCTCCGGGTTCTGCTGGTTGTAGATGCCGGTGATCCGGCCCTCGTCGACGGCGATCGCGACGACCACCAGCAGGCGGCTGCCGTCCGGGTGAGCGCCGCTCAGCATGAGCGCGGCCGACCCGTTGACCAGCACCGGCTCGACCTTCAGATCGGTGACCCCGGCCAGCCGGTGGCTGACCAGGCCGATGAAGAAGCGGGCCACCCGCTCGGCGCCGAGGACCGGGCGCAGGGCGGCGCGGACGACTCCACCGCCGTCACCGATCGCGACCACGTCCGGGGCCAGAACCGCCGCCAGCGTACGCATGTCGCCGTCCTGCGCGGCGGCGAGGAACGCGGTGAGCACCTTCCGCTGCTCAGCCAGCCCGGCGGTGTGCCGCACCTGACCCTCGGCGACCGCCTTGCGGCCCCTCGACGCGTGCTGGCGGGCCGCCGCGGGTGTGCTGTCCAGGACTGCCGCCACCTCGTCGAATGGCACACCGAACGCGTCGTGCAGAACGAACGCCACTCGTTGTTCGGGAGTGAGCTTCTCCAGAACCACGAGCAGGGCGATGCTGACCTGGTCAGCCATCTCCGCGCGGTCGGCCGGGTCGGCGTCCGGTTCGACCACGAAGGCGGGAAGCCACTCACCGGGGTACGCGTTACGGCGTACTCTCGCGGAATTGAGCTGGTCCAGACAGATCCGCGCGGTGACCGTGGTCAGCCACCCGCGGGTGTCCCGGATCTCCCCGGTCTGCTGCGAGTAGCGCAGCCAGGCGTCCTGGACCGCGTCCTCGGCCTCGGCGCGGTTGCCGAGCATCCGGTAGGCGACGGCCGTCAGGTAGCTGCGATGGGCCTCGAACTCGACCACTGACGGCGACGGCATGAAACGAATTCTGCGCGACATTGCCCGTTCTCGCCTATCGGCTGTGCCACAGTATGAACCACCCATATCGTACGAATCGGATGGTGCTCTGGTGCAGGAGATGGCGACAATCGCGGGCGGACTGGCCGGTCTCGCCGGAGCCGGCGGCGCGGTCGCCGTCGCGCTGATCCGCCGACGCCACCCATGGCTGACCGCGGGACACGCGCTCACCAGCGCGGACACGGCCGACCCACTGCCCGGCGTGATCAAACTCGGGTTGTCCGGGATGACCGTCGTGGTGACCCCCGGCCCGCACGGCGAGCTGTATCTCGGACCCGGCGGCCCCCAACCCGGCCGCACCCTGCGCCGGCTGGTGCTCGCCCCACTCTTCGCCCGCGCCGGGGCGAACGGCGGCCGGCTGTGGCCGGACCAGCGCGCGCCGTTCCGGCTGATCGTCGAATTCAGCGGGGCCGAACGGGACCCGGAAGCGCTGCTGCGCGCCTACCGGATGCTCGACCAGCAGCTCCGCGACCACGCCGGCCTGCTGAGCACCTGCCGCGACGGGATGCTGAAACAGCGGGCGGTGACCGTCACCGTCACCGGCGCGGTCGACGTCCGCGAACTGCTGGCCGCCGAACCGGAGCGGTACGCGTTCGCCGACGGCGGCTTCGAAGACCTGGGCTCCCGCACCGCCCCGCCCACCCTGGTGCCGATGGTCAGCGAGTCGTGGAGCCGCCGGTTCGGGTGGGACGGCCACGACACGATCACCGCCGAGGAACGCCACCAACTGCACGCGCTGGTCCGGTCGGCGCACGCGGACGGGCGTACCGTCCGGTTCTCCGGCCTGCCGGACGGCAACCGCAAAGCCCGCGCCGCGGTGTGGACCGAACTCAGCGCGGCCGGTGTGGACGTGATCGGCGACACCGATCTGACCGGGCTGGCCCGCCACCTGCGCCGCCATCCGATCGCCGGCACGCCACGCGCACCCGTTCCGACCAGGGCGGTTCGCCGTCCGGCGGCCCGGCTCGCGGAAAACCGTCACCAACGGGTTTGAGGGCCGTCGCGAAGGGTGAACTCGGACGGACCGATAGCATGCCTTCGGAGATCCATTCATATAGAGCCCGTCGATCGAGGTCCGCGCTGTGAAGTTCTCATTCCGCCCCGTCGAGGGCGCCTTCTACGAACTCTTCACCAGGGCCGCCCAGAACCTGGTGAAAGGCACCGAGCTGCTCAACGAGCTGGCGCTGCCCGGTGTGGACGTGCAGTCGGTCGCCGACCGGCTGAGCGATGTGGAACACGACAGCGACTCGATCACCCACGAGCTGTACAAGAAGATCAACTCCACCTTCATCACCCCGTTCGACCGGGAGGACATCTACTCGCTCGGCTCCCAGCTGGACGACGTGATGGACCACCTGGAAGCGGCCGGCAACCTGCTCTACCTGTACGGCCTCACCGAACTGCCCTCACTCCCCCGCGAGATGCACGAGCTGGTCACCGTGCTGGACACCCAGGCCAAGGTGACCGCCGACGCGATGCCGAAACTGCGCTCGCTGAAGGGCATGGAGGACTACTGGATCGAGATCAACCGGCTGGAGAACGACGGTGACCGGGCGTACCGGATGCTGTTGGTCCGGCTCTTCTCCGGCGAATACGACGCGCTCACCGTGCTCAAGATGAAAGAGGTCGTCGACGAGCTGGAAGCCGCCTGCGACGCCTTCGAGCACGTGGCGAACACCATCGAGACCATCGCGGTCAAGGAGTCCTAGACCGTGGATCCGGAATTGATCGCCGTCATCGCGGTGATCCTCGCGGCGATGGCGTTCGACTACACCAACGGCTTCCACGACGCCGCCAACGCCATCGCCACCAGCGTCAGCACCCGGGCGCTCACGCCGCGGGTCGCGCTCGCCATGGCCGCCGTCGGCAACTTCGTCGGCGCCCACCTGGGCACCGAGGTCGCCAAGACCGTCGGTGACGGCCTGGTCGACCTGCCGACCGGCATCCCCAGCCTGGGCATCGTCTTCGCCGGTGTGCTCGGCGCGATCACCTGGAACCTGATCACCTGGTACTTCGGGCTGCCGTCCAGTTCGTCCCACGCGCTCTTCGGCGGCCTGGTCGGCGCCACCCTGTTCGCCACCGTCGGCAGCGTCCAATGGGACAACATCATCAGCAAGGTGCTGATCCCGATGGTGGTGTCGCCGTTCGTCGGCCTGGCCCTCGGCTTCGTGATGATGGTCGCCATCATGTGGATCTTCCGGCGCGGGCACCCCGGCCGGCTCAACCGCGGCTTCCGCTGGGCACAGACCGCCTCGGCCGCGGCCATGTCCATCGGGCACGGCATGCAGGACGCCGCGAAGACCATGGGCATCGTGGTGCTGGCCCTCTACACCGGCGGCTTCCAGTCCGACTCGTCACACATCCCGGAGTGGGTGTACTGGACGTCGGCCGCGGTCCTGGCCGCCGGCACCTACGCCGGCGGATGGCGCATCATCCGCACCCTCGGCCGCAAGATCATCGACCTGGGTCCGGCCGAGGGTTTCGCGGCCGAGACGGTGGCCAGCTCGGTGCTCTACTTCAACGCGCTGATCCTGCACGCCCCGATCTCCACCACCCACACGATCACCTCAGCGATCATGGGCGTGGGCGCGACGAAACGGCTCAGCGCGGTCCGCTGGAACGTGGCAGGCAACATCGTGATCGCCTGGATCACCACATTCCCCGCCGCCGCCTTCTTCTCGTGCGTCATCTACTTCATCGTCCGACCGATGTTCGCCTGACGGTCTCCGGCCCCGCCCGCTCCCCGAACCACCACCCGCCCACCAGACGGCCCGTCCCACGCCGCCGCCCGACATCAGACCAGCCCGTCCCCCACCGCCCGCCGTCGGGCACCCCCGGCCTCAACGCACAGCCACACCCCGCTCGGCCCGGTCCTCACCGTGCGGCCACTCCGCCGCACAGCCACACCCCGCTCGGCCCGGTCCTCACCGTGCGGCCACTCCGCCGCACGGCCGCTCCGGGCGTGGCCGTGCGGTGTAGCGGTTACGCGGCCACCGGGCCTCACCGCACAACCGCTACACCGGGCGTCACCGCACAACCGCTATACCGCACGGTCATCGGGCGTCACCGCGCAACCGCCCAGTCCTCATCGCACGACCAGAGGCATCGTTCGGCGGCGCGGGCCCCGTCGCACGGCTTGCCGGTCAGCCGGGCCTCAACGCGCGGGCGCGCGCCGGCCCGGTCCGCACCGGCCGACCGCCGACCCGCGCGCATTCGACGCGCTCCCAGACGGCTCGTTCCCGGTCAGCGCGCCCCGGCCAGCGCCCCCAGTCAGTGTGCTCTCAGTAGGTCACGCCGACCTGCTCGCGCAGTGCGTCCAACAGGGCCATCACTTCGAGTGTCGTCGAATGCGGCACCAGTGGGCTCTCCAGCTCACCGGCGAGCAGGCAACGCTGCACCTCGGCCGCCTCGAACTGATAGCCGCTGCCCTCGAACGGGAACTCGAACGTCTCCGGCTCGCCATCCTGCCGATTGAGCACGAACGACCGCGGCACGAAGAACCCCACCGGCAGGTCGATCCGGCCCTCGGTGCCGGTGATCGACGCGGCGTTCCGGCTCGGGCCGTTGATGCTGCACGTCAGCGCGGCCACCGCACCCGCCTCGTAGCCGAGCAGGACACCAGTGTTCTCGTCAACGCGCTCGGGGGTCAGGTGCGACCAGGCCTGCGCCGACGCCGGCACACCGAGGATCAGGTGCGCCAGGTGGATCGGATAAACGCCAAGGTCCAGCAGCGCGCCACCGCCCAGTTTCGGGTCACGCAGCCGGTGCGAAGCCTCGAACGGCCCCTGCAACCCGAAATCGGCGTGCACCGCGGCCACCTTGCCGATCGCACCACTCGCCACCAACTCGGCGATCTTGCGAATGGCCGGGTTGAGGCGCATCCACATGGCCTCCATCAGGAACACCCCACGCGACCGCGCGGCCTCCAGCAGCAGGGCGGCGGACGGCAGGTCCAGCGTGATCGGCTTTTCGACGAGCACCGCCTTGCCGGCCTCGATGCACATCATCGCCGCGTCCAGGTGGAAGGCGTGCGGTGTCGCCACATAGACCACGTCGACCCCGTCGTCGGCGGCCAGGTCGGCGTAGGAGCCGTGCGACCGTGCGAAGCCGTGCCGCTGCGCGAAGGCCTCCGCGTTCGCACTGCTGCGTGAGCCGACGGCGGCGAGCTCGGCTCCCTCCACCAGCTTCAGGTCGGCGGCGAATGAACTGGCGATCCCGCCGGGGCCCAAAATGCCCCAGCGAACCTTCTGTGCGGTCATGATCAGTACGGTACCCGCGCCCGGACGCGGAGCGCTCGGTTGTCCACAGGGACCGCTCGGCCGACGAGCCCCTGTGGATAACGTATCGCCCCGCCCGGCGACGGTGGCAGGATCGGACCGGTGACCGACTCGATGTCGCTACCACCCGCCATGTCGTTGCCCCCCGCCATGTCACAACGAGCACGCGAGTTCACCGGCCCACCCGTGCCGGCCCGCCCCGCCGCCACCGTGGTCCTGCTCCGCCCACACACCGACGCCCAACACGACACCGCCCCGCACGACACCGCCCCGCACGACACCGCCCCGCACGACACCACCCCGCATGACACCACTCCAGACGGCAGCGCCCCGAACAGCACGGGCCCAAGCAGCACGGCCCCGGGCAGCACCGTCCCCGGCAGGACCGTCCCCGACGGCGGCCGCCCAGGCAGCTACGACCCGGGCAGCAACGGTCCGGGCCGCGCCGACCCGCACGACGCCGGCCCCGACAGGCCCGGCTCACATCGCGGCGCCTTCCAGGTCTATGTGCTGCGCCGGGCGGCCACGATGGCGTTCGGCGGTCTCTACGCCTTTCCCGGAGGCGTGGTCGACCCGTCCGATCAGCCGTCGACCATCCGTGCCGACTGGCCGGAGCGGCTGGGTGTCCCCGAGGCCGAGGCCCACGCGGTGGTGGGTGCCGCCGCCCGCGAGTTGTTCGAGGAGAGTGGCATTCTGCTGGCCGGTCCGCACGCCGAGCCCGACCGCACGATCACGTCCACCGACAGCCCCGAGTGGGAGGCCGATCGCGCGGCGGTCCAGGCCCGCACACTGTCGATGACCGAGTTGCTGGCCCGCCGTGACCTGCGTCTGCGCGACGACCTGCTGCTGCCCTGGGCCCGGTGGGTGACGCCGGAGTTCGAGCCGCGACGGTACGACACCTGGTTCTTCGTCGCGCTGCTCCCCGAGGCCCAGTCCGCCCGCGACGTCTCCGGCGAGGCGACGGCCACCGCGTGGATCTCCCCGGCCGACACGTCTCTGCCGATGCTCCCACCGACCCGCCGCACGCTGGCCGAGATCGCCGCCCTCCCGGACATCCCCGAGGTGGTCGCCGCCTCGGCCCACCGCGACGCGGCCACACCGTTGACGCCACGCATCGAGGTGACACCGAGTGGGGAGGTCCAACTTCAACTTCCCTGATTTCGGTACGCTCCACCAAACGGTCCCGCCCCGTCCCCGCGAGGTCCGCGCCACACCGGACCGTCCGGCGACCGCCGGGCCGAATGCGCTGGTCACCGCCCAAGGCTCAGATGGCCCGATCCAGGCTCACGGTCGCCGAACCCGCGTGGCCAGTTCCGGTCCGATCCGCGCCACATCTCGTCGTCCCGGCACGCGGGCGGGCCCGGTGGGCGCGCACGCTGACGGCGCGGGATGACATGAAGCAGGGTCGACCTCGGTGGGCGCGCACGTTGACGGCGCGGGTGACATGGACCGGAGTCGACCCCAGTAGACGCACACGCTGACAGCGCGGGTGACATGGACCGGAGTCGACCCCAGTAGACGCACACGCTGACAGCGCGCGATGACATGAGCCGGAGTCGACCCTAGTAAGCGCACACGCTGACGACGCGGGATGACGTGAACCAGGGTCGACCCCCATGGGCGCGCACGTGGACAACGCGGGGTGGCATGGGCCGGGGCCGGCCCTGATGGGCGCGCACGTTGACGCGGGGTGACACGGGCCGGGGCCGGCCCTGATGGGCGCGCACGTTGACGCGGGGTGACACGGGCCGGGGCCGGCGCTGGTGGGCGCGCACGTTGGTGGACCGGGTGCTCGCGTCGGTGTCCTGGGCCCGGCAGGTGCTCACCGTCTGGCGTGAGTGTGACGCCGTCGGGGTGGGGTGCCGGATGCCTGCGCACGAGCCGGGCAATGTGTGCCTTCGGCGGGGTCTCGGGGAGTGTGGTGACCCTGGCGGTTGATCGAGGAAGGTCGCTCGCCTATGGAAACGTCATGGCGACCGTGCCTGACCCACCGCCTGGCTCGCCGTTCAACCAATTGATCATCAGGGTCTGGGTGGGGTGACCGCGTGCACCGCATTCGGCCCGGCGGGCGCGGGACGGTCGGGAGTTTCGCCTGCCTTGCGGGGACGGGGCTGGAGCTGTGGATTTGGCAGGGAGGTGCGGGGCGTACCGGACAGGATGGAAAGAAACGCCGGCCCGACCTGAAGTCGGACCGGCGTTTCGGGCCTCGCACCGGGTGCACGTCGCATGCCCCCCATAGGCCGCGTGCGGTGGGTGCGAGGTAGGGCTGGTCAGCCGAAGCGGCCGGTGATGTAGTCCTCGGTCTTCTTCTGCGACGGGTTGCTGAAGATCTTCTGGGTGTCGTCGTATTCGATGAGGCGGCCGGGGTCGCCGGTCTTCTCGATGGAGAAGAAGCCGGTCTTGTCGCTGACGCGGGCGGCCTGCTGCATGTTGTGCGTGACGATGATGATCGTGAACTGGTCCTTCAGTTTGAACATCAGGTCTTCGATCGCCAGCGTGGAGATCGGGTCCAGGGCCGAGCAGGGCTCGTCCATCAGGACGACCTGGGGCTGGACGGCGATGGTGCGGGCGATGCACAGGCGCTGCTGCTGGCCGCCGGACAGGCCGGCGCCGGGGCGGTCGAGGCGGTCCTTGACCTCGTCCCACAGGTTCGCGGAACGCAGCGACTTCTCGGCGGCGTCGTCGAGGAGCGACTTCTTCTTGACGCCGTTGAGTTTGAGGCCGGCCACCGCGTTCTCGTAGATCGACATGGTGGGGAACGGGTTGGGCCGCTGGAAGACCATGCCGATCATGCGGCGGACCGCGGTGACGTCGACGTCCGGGTCGTAGATGTTCTGGTCGTCGATGGTCAGGCTGCCTTCGATGCGGGCGCCGGGCAGCACCTCGTGCATGCGGTTGATGGACCGCAGGAACGTCGACTTGCCGCAGCCCGACGGGCCGATCAGAGCCGTGATGGTCTTCGGCTCGACGGCCATCGAAACGCTGTCGATCGCCTTGAAGTTGCCGTAGTAGGAGGAGACATTCGTCGCCTCGATGCGCTTGGCCATGGATGACACCTTCTTTAGCGGGACAGCTTGTTGCGACGGGCGAGCAGCTTGGCCGCGACGGTCAGGATGAGGACCAGGGCGACCAGGGTGAGCGCGGCGGTCCAGGCCCGGTCCGGCGCGAAGCGGGAGGCGTCACCGGCCTGCTGGTAGACGAAGAGCGAGAGGGACTGCTGGTTGCCGGCGAACGGGTCGAAGTTGATCGCCGCGGCGCCACCGGCGACCAGCAGGACGGGTGCGGTCTCGCCGGCCGCGCGGGCGACGGCGAGCATGATGCCGGTGACGATGCCGGGCAGGGCGGTCGGCAGGACCACGCTGAGGATCGTCTTCCACTGCGGGACACCGAGCGCGTACGAGCCCTCCCGCAGCGGTCCGGGCACCAGGCGCAGCATCTCCTCGGTGGACCGGACGATGGTCGGCAACATCAGCACGGCCAGGGCCAGTGAGGCGGCGAAGCCGGAGAAGCGCGGCACCCCGTTGTTGAACCACGGGCTGACGATCAGCACCCAGAAGGAGAGGATGAACAGGCCGGCGACGATCGACGGGATACCGGTCATCACGTCGACGAAGAAGCGGACCGTCTCGGCGAACTTGCCCCGGCCGTACTCGACCAGGTAGATCGCGCCGAGCACACCGAGCGGAACCGCCATCAGGGTGGCGATGCCGACCTGCTCCAGGGTGCCGATGATGGCGTGGTACGCGCCACCGTGCGGGTCCCGGGCGCCGATGTTGTTCATCGAGGTGCCGAAGAAGTTGCCGTCCAGGCGGTTGATGCCCTTGGACACCAGCGTCCAGACGACCGAGGCCAGCGGCAGGATCGCCAGGATGCAGGCCGCGTAGATCATCGACTTCATGGTCCGGTTGCGGGCGGCCCGGGGGCCCTCGATCCGGGCGGCGACGATGTTGAGGCCGACCAGGTAGATGACCACGCCGAGGACGGCGACCAGGACCCAGCTGCCGATGTCGAGGCCGAGCACCAGCGCGGCGGAGACCGCGAAGGCACCGACCGCGACCAGCGCGTTCGTCACCACCGGGAGCTTCTTGCTCCGGATGTTGTCCGGCGTCATGACCGCGCCGGGGGCTTCACGTTCAATCAGGCTCATGCCGCCACTCCGCTTCGCTCCGTGCCGACATGAGCCAACGGGCTGTGCTTAATTGTTCGTTCGCTGCGCTCACTCATGCCGCGTTGTCCCGGAACTCGCGACGGCGGTAGATGATCGCCCGCGCCGTCATGTTGACCACCAGTGTGATCGCGAAGAGCACCAGGCCGGAGGCGATCAGGGCACCGCGGCCCGTCTCGTTGGCCTCGCCGAAGGAGTTCGCGATGTTGGCGGCGATGGAGTTGCCGCCGTTCTCGATCAGGTTGAACGAGATGTCGAAGGCGATGCTCAGCGTCAGGGCCAGGGCGATCGTCTCGCCCAGCGCGCGGCCGAGGCCGAGCATGACCGCGGCGATGACACCGGGCTTGCCGTACGGCAATACGGCGGTCCGGATCATCTCCCAGCGGGTGGCGCCGAGCGCGAGCGCGGCCTCCTCGTTCATCCCGGGGGTCTGCTGGAAGACCTCGCGGGAGAGGGAGGTGACGATCGGCAGCACCATGATCGCCAGCACCAGGCCACCGAGCATGATCGACTGACCGAACGGGCCGTCGCCGCCGAAGAGCGGGATCCAGCCGAAGTATTCGTTGAGCCAGATCGAGAAGTCCCGGACCGGCTGCTGGAAGACGTCACGACCCCAGAGACCGAAGACCACACTGGGTACGGCGGCGAGAAGGTCGATCACGAAGCCCAGCGGGGTGGCCAGGCGCCGGGGCGCGTAGTGCGAGAGGAACAGCGCGATACCGAGGGCGATCGGCACCGCGACCACCAGCGCGATGATCGAGCTGAGCACGGTTCCGAAGGCGAGGGCCGCGATTCCGAAACTCGGGTTCGACTCGTTCGGGAACCACCTCAGCTCGGTGAGGAAGTTCGCCTCGTTGGCGGAGAGGGCGGGAACCGCTTTGGAGATCAGGAAGACGGCGATCGCGACGATGATGACCAGCACCATCGCACCGGAGGCCGTGGACAGGGCCCGGAAGCCAGTCTCGATCGAGAACCGGGCCTTCTTGGGCAGTGCGCCACCGCCACCGAGCGGGGGCTCGTCGTGATTTGCCGGTGAACTGCCGTAGCCGGCGCCCTGCCCGCGACTCGTGGTCGCGGCCAGGTCGCCGGCGGTGGCGTTCACCGAGCGGGAAGGGTAGTCACCCATCTGCGCGCTCGCTGTCGTTCGGAGGGATTAGCGGAAGGTCAGGAGATCGAGGCGACGGACTGCTCGACCTTGGCGCGCAGCGTCTCCGGCAGCGGGGCGTAGCCCAGCTCGCCCAGCGCCTTCTGGCCGTCGGTGCTGGCGGTGTACTTCAGGAAGGCCTGCACCTCCTTGGGCTTGGCGCTGCCCTTGCTGCAGGCGATCTCGTAGGTCACCAGCACGATCGGGTACGCCCCGGCGGTGGTGGTGGCGTAGTCGAGGGTGAGGGCGAGGTCGCCGTCGGTGCCGGTGATCTCGGCGTTCTCGAAGGTCTTGCCGGCGCTCTCACCGGACAGCTCGGCGTACTCGCCGGCGCCGTTCTTGATCTTCGCGGTCTGCAGGTCGCTGTTCTCGGCGAAGGACAGCTCGACGTACGAGATGGTGTTCGGGGTGCTCTTGACCTTGGTGGCCACGCCGTCCGACTTGCTGACGCCGGTGCCGCCCGGGGCCTTCCACGCCTTGGCGTTCTCGAACTTCCAGTCCGCACCGGCGGTCTTGCTCAGGTACTTGGTGAAGTTGTCGGTGGTGCCCGACTCGTCGGCCCGGTGGACCGTCTCGATGTTGGCGTCCGGCAGGGTGGCGCCGGAGTTCTCGGCGGCGATGGCCGGGTCGTTCCACTTGGTGATCGTGCCGGAGAAGATCTTCGCCAGAAGCGCGGGCGACAGCTGGAGGCCGTCGACACCCTGCACGTTGTAGACCACGGCGATCGGGCCGATCACCATCGGGAGGTTGAGGGCCTTGCCACCGACACACTTGGCGTCGGCGAGCGGCTGCTCGTCCTCCTTCAGGGCCGAGTCGGAACCGGCGAAGTCGGCGGTGCCGGCGATGAACGCCTCGATGCCCGCGCCCGAACCGGTGCCCTGGTAGTCGACCTTGGAGTCGGCGCACTGGCTCTGGTACGCCTTGATCCATTCGTCCATGGCGTTCTTCTGAGCGGTGGAACCCTGCGCCGTCAGGCTGCCGGCCACACAGTTGCCCGGGGCGGCAGACGAGCCACCCTCCGCCGCCGGCACGTTGTCCGAGCCGCAAGCGGTGAGCGCGAGCGAGGCAGTCAGGGCAATGCCGGCCACGAAACCGGACCGCTGGAGCTTCACGAATAGTCCCCTCAGGTTTGCAGCCGGTCACTCACCGGCTGACACCCCAAAAGCTAGGAAGGCGAAGTGACCGGATCCCCGGTCGCAAATGAACTGGGAGTGAACACGTCGGCCCCAGGAGGTAGCCATCCCCCGGAGAAGAGTTGTCCGTTAAGTGAACTGCGCTCCTGCTACCCGATATGTCGGGTATATCCGGGCAGCCGTGACCGGGCCGAGACCTTGCCTTATCCTCGCCGTTATCGGCGGTAGTTGACGTCCGTCTTGTAGATCTCGAAGCCGAGACGCCGGTACAGCTTCACGGCGGCCTCGTTCGACTCGTCCACATACAGACTGGCCACCGTCAGCCCGGCCCCGGCCAGATGACGCAGACCCGCCACACTCAGCGCGGCACCCAGCCCACGCCGGTGCCCGGCCGGGTCGACCCCGAGCACATAGATCTCGCCGACCGCCGGCTCGTCAGCGGACGCCGGATGCACCTTGGTCCAGTGGAAACCCAGCACCTGATCGGCGACATCCACCGCGAGCAGGAAACCGGCCGGATCGAACCACGGCTCCGCCTCCCGGCCCAGCAGGTCCTCAAGAGTCCACCGGCCCTGCTCCGGGTGATGCGCGAACGCCCGCGCGTTGATCCCGATCCAGTCCTGCTCGTCGGAACCCGGCCGGAACGCGCGGATGGTCACACCCCCGGGAAGCGGAATGTCCGGCAGCGGGTCGAGCAGCGAACGGCGCATCTGCCACAGCACCCGGGCCCGCTCGAAACCGTTGCGCTCGGCGAAGACCGCGGCACCCGAATCGTCGCCGTGCGCCCAGAACCGCATCGGGCCCGGCCCCGCCGCGGTCAGCAACTCGGTGCCGGCACCGGCCCGGCGGAAATCCGGATGGACGATCAGCTCGCCGGAGCCGTCCTCCAGAAAGGCGTAACCGACCAGCCGGTCACCGGCCTCGGTGTAGGAGAGAAGGTGCGTGCCCGAGGACGGCACGTCACCGCGCACCCGCAGCTCGACGTCCTCGGAGAGCGGGTGGACACCGTCGATGTGCCCGGCCGCGGCGGCCAGGGCGAGCACGTCGTCCACCTGAGACGGCGACAGCCGGTCCAGGGCACGGACCGGCTGTCGTTTCGTCATGCTGCGAAGTTTAGATCAAACAGGGAGGGAAACGGGCTCGTTGTCCGGAAGCTGGCGACCGGACGGCGGAACCACGAACTTGTAACCGACCTGACGGACCGTGCCGATCATCGACTCGTACTCCGAGCCGAGCTTGGCGCGCAGACGACGCACGTGCACGTCGACCGTCCGGGTGCCGCCGAAGTAGTCGTAGCCCCAGACCTCACGCAGCAGCTGGTCGCGGGTGAAGACCCGGCCCGGGTGCTGGGCGAGGAACTTGAGCAGCTCGAACTCCTTGTAGGTGAGGTCGAGCGGGCGGCCCTTGAGCTTCGCCGCGTAGGTGTCGGGGTCGATGTTCAGCTCGCCGGCCCGAATCGAACCGCCGGCACCGGCGGTCGCGTTGGTGAGGCGGCCGACCGACAGGCGCAGACGCGCCTCGACCTCGGCGGGGCCGGCGCTGGCCAGGATGACGTCGTCGACGCCCCAGTCAGCGTTGAGAGCGATCAGGCCGGCCTCGGTGACCACCGCGATCAGCGGGACACCGATGCCGGTCGCGTGCAGCATGCGGCAGGTGGCGCGGGCTTCCGACAACTCGGAGCGGGCGTCGACCAGAACAGCGTCGGGGCTGGGCCCGGACACCAGAGTGCGAACGTCACGCGGGGCGGTACGAACCGAGTGGGGCAGAAGGTCCAGGGCGGGCAATACGGCAGAAGGCTCACCAGCACGTGCCGTGACCAGCAGAAGGATCTCCACACTCACCTCCGTCCTTGCGGCACGAGTGGCCGCTCGGGTGACCCGGTCTGCGAGCTGAACAGGCTTCGCCACCGGAGATTGGGCCCGGCGTCACCGACGGGTGGGTTGCGCTTACCTTAACCGATGCATCAGTCCGGAGACCCCTGCCGACATCGCAAGTGATGTAGCGAACGCCCGGTAGGTGGCCGAACGGCCGAACCGTAACCAGCCTTTTACCCGAGCGACGACACCCCCGGCGATTGGGACGACGGTCACGGGTCTGGCACGATCGCAGTCGTGTTCCCCTCGATGCCGAACGACGACCCCTGGGATGCGGAAGCCTCCCAGCAGGTAGCGCGTATGAACCCGGGCCGCCCGAAGGCCGGGGCGTTCGGTGCCGTCCCGGACGAGGAGGAGGACAAGTCCGGCGCGATCGACGTCGACGTCGAGGACGACGAGTTCGAGGAGATCGAGGTCGTCCCGGTCCGGCGGAGCCTGTCGGCGGCCATCGGCGGATTCGCCGCGCTGCTGGCCACCGCGCTGGTGATAGGCAGTCTGGTGACCGGGCCCGGGGCTCGTACGTCGTATGTGATCGTGCTCTTCGGGGTGCAGTCGCTCGGCCTGCTCGCCTGGATCATGGCGCTGCAGCCGCCCGCGGCCGCCGCCACCGCGGGGATCGTCGCGGTGACCGCGCTGGCCGCCGACTACCTGGCGGCGACCGGCGAGCCCGGCGCGCTGACCCCGCTGCTGCTGACCGCGCTCGGCGGCTTCGTCGCGGCGATGATCGCCCAGGTGATCCGGGCCGAGGACCGGCAGCGGGCCAAGGACTCCTGGCGCACCACCCTGCTGATCGTGGCCGGGGTCTCCGCCTACTCGATCCTGATCACGCTCACCCGGGTGCCGCTGGGCGCGCAGGCGATCCTGGTCTGCTGTGTCGGCGCCGGGATGGCCCTGCTGGTCGCCCGGCTCACCGACGCGGTCTTCCCGAAGCCGCGGATCGCGCTCCAGGTGCCGCGCGGCGCGACCGGCATCGTGCTCGGCGCCATGCTCGGCACGCTCGCCGGGGCACTGCTCGGCAGCTATCTGATCTTCCCGTTCACGCCGACCAAGGGCGCGGTGCTGGGCCTGGTCGCCGCAGTCGCCGCGCACCTGATCGACCTGGCCGTCAACTTCGGTGAGGCCGGGCGCCGGCTGGCCGGTGACGCGCCGACGTTCTGGCTGGCCCGGCACATGCAGGGGCCACTGGGCGGGTTCGCGCTCACCGCCTTCACGGCCTACCTCCTGCTGCACTGGTACCTCGTCTGACCCACCGGTTTCACTGAACCCTCGACCCGGGCATGTACGTTCCCCAGGGTTAGCGGGTGAATCGGGAGGAAAAGTGGCCGAGGTGTACGGATCGGAGCGTCCTCGCCGACGCCGGGGGCGCAAGGCACTGATCGTGCTGGTGGTTCTGCTGGTCATCCTGGGTGCCGGGGTGGCTGTGCTGGACCGTTTCAGCAACTCGTACGCCGAGGACGTCATCGCCGACAAGGTGGCACAGGAGGTGGCGAACCAGAACGCCACCAGCAGCCGGCCCGAGGTGACCATCGCGGGCGTGCCGTTCCTCACCCAGGTGCTGGCCGGCGAGTATCAGGAGATCCGGATCCAGCTGCCGGACTTCTCCGCGCCGACCGGGACCGGCGAGACCGTCGCGATGGACCTGCTGGACATCCGCGCCCAGGACGTCAAGGCCCCGCTGAGCGCTCTGAGCAGCGGCCAGGGCGAGGTGGTGGCCGGGTCGGTCACCGGGGTCGGCACCATCGACTACGCGCTGCTGGCCGGCGCCACCGGCCAGGAGGGCATGACCCTGGCGGAGAAGGACGGCAAGGTGGTCGGCTCGGCGGTGCTGTCCATCTCGCGTACCCAGAAGATCGAACTGTCCGGGGTCGCCGACCTGACCGTGGTCGACGGCAAGGTGCAGGTCCGGTTCTCCGATGTGACGGCCAAGGACCTCCCGAACAACCCGCTCATCCAGGGTCAGGTGAACAACTTCGTCAAGCAGATGGCCTTCGAGCTGGCCGTGCCGGAGTTGCCGCTGAACCTGGTGATCAACGAGTTGCAGCCGCTCCCGGAGGGCCTGAAGGTCACCCTCGGGGCCACCGATGTCACTCTCGCCGCGGCGGGTGTCTGACCTCACGCGATCCCGGATCGTGGTCGGCTCTGTTCCGCTGCGTGAGCACGCTGGTAGGGTCGGCCACATGAGCCCCTTGCTCACGAAAAGGCGCGCGGTCGACCTGTGCCGCGTGGCCGCGTGCCTGTGTCGCCCTGTCATCTGACGGGGCCATTCAGTGCTGAGCATCCTCTGATCTGAGCTCTGGGCATTTCTTTGCCCGGCAGTGGCGCCGTCGCACAAGCAGCCCGTGATCCCAACCACCGATGGGTCCGCGCGGAGTGCGACAGAGAACACTTCCGTGCGCTGACTCTCCCTCCACCCACCTTCCAAAGGGAGTGAACCGATGAGTCGCGACACCGCACTCGTCTCGGCCGAGTGGGCCGAGCAGAACCTGGAGACCCCGGGCCTGGTCTTCGTCGAGGTCGACGAGGACACCACCGCCTACGACGGCGGCCACATCCCCGGCGCTGTGAAGATCGACTGGAAGACCGACCTCCAGGACCCGGTCCGGCGTGACTTCGTCAACCAGGAGCAGTTCGCCGCCCTGCTCTCCGAGCGCGGCATCGCCAACGACGACACCGTGATCCTCTACGGCGGCAACAACAACTGGTTCGCGGCGTACGCGTACTGGTACTTCAAGCTGTACGGCCACGAGCAGGTCAAGCTGATCGACGGCGGCCGTAAGAAGTGGGAGCTGGACGCCCGCGTCTACTCCAAGGACGTGCCGGTCCGGGAGAAGACCACCTATGTGGCCAAGGCCCCCGACCTGTCCATCCGCGCCTTCCGTGACGAGGTCGTTGAGGCCATCGGCGTGAAGAACCTGGTCGACGTGCGCAGCCCCGACGAGTTCGCCGGCCGCCTGCTCGCCCCGGCGCACCTGCCGCAGGAGCAGTCACAGCGGGCCGGTCACATCCCGACCGCGATCAGCGTGCCGTGGAGCAAGGCCGCCAACGAGGACGGCACCTTCAAGTCCGACGAGGAACTCGCCAAGATCTACGGTGAGGCCGGCCTCGACGGCAGCAAGGACACCATCGCGTACTGCCGTATCGGCGAGCGCTCCTCGCACAGCTGGTTCGTGCTCAAGGAGCTGCTCGGCCACGAGAACGTGAAGAACTACGACGGTTCGTGGACCGAGTACGGCTCGCTCATCGGTGTTCCGATCGCCCTCGGCGACGAACCCGGAAAGGCCTGATCATGACCTCACCCGCCACCAACGTCGCGTCCGGCGCCGCCGGCTGCGCCGCCCCGGACCAGTCCGCGCCCCTCCCCAGCAGCGTGGACCTGGCCAAGGAGACGGTCATCACCGGCTCCGTCCGCAACGGTGCCGGCGAGGTCGTCGGCGGCGCCTACGTGCGCCTGCTCGACTCCTCCGGCGAGTTCACCGCCGAGGTCGTCTCGTCGCCCGAAGGCGTGTTCCGCTTCTTCGCGGCGCCCGGCTCCTGGACCGTGAAGGCGCTCAGCCAGCAGGGCAAGGGCGAGCTGGCCGTCGACGCCGACCGCGGGATCAACGAGATCACGGTCACCGTGGCAACCGTCTGACCCACGCTCTGTGAAAAAAGGGGGACCCTTCCGGGTCCCCCTTTTTCTCAGGCTCCGCCGGTCGTCACCACCTCCGCGTGCGGCGGCACCTCCGGACGGCGCCGGGACAGCCTGCGTACGGCCGTGTTCAGCACCGCGATCAGCGGCACCGCCACCAGCGCCCCGATGATCCCGGCCAGCACCACCCCACAGGCGATGCCGACGATCACCGCGAGCGGGTGCACCGCCACCGCCCGGCCCATGATCAGCGGCTGGAGCACGTGGCCCTCGATCTGCTGCACCAGGATCACCGCGCCCAGCGTGATCAGCGCGATCACCCAGCCCTCGTCGACAAGCGCCACCAGCACCGCCACCGCGCCCGAGATGCTCGCCCCGACGATCGGCACGAACGCGCCCAGGAACACCAGCGCCGCCAGCGGGAACGCGAACTCCACCTCCAGCACCACCAGAGCCAGGCCGATGCCGACCGCGTCGATGAACGCCACCAGCACGGTGGCCCGCACATAGGCGCCCAGCGTCGACCACGAGGCGTCCCCGGCGTCGGCCAGCGACCAGCGCGCGTTCACCGGGAACAGCCGCACCAGGAACCGCCAGATCGCCCGGCCGTCCCGCAGGAAGAAGAAGGTCGCGAAGATCACCAGCAGCAGCCCGGTGGCCAGCTCGGCGATGGTCGCCACCGTCGCGATACCGGTCGAGGTCAGCGACGTGGTGTTCGCGTTGATCCACTGCTGGCCGGCGTCGATCGCCTGATCCAACTGGGCGTCCGACAGGTGCAGCGGGCCGGTCCGGGCCCACTCCTGGATCTGCCGGACACCGGCACTCGCGTTCTCGGTCAGCTTCGGCACACCCTGGACGAACTGGTTCACCACCAGGGTCAACGTGCCCGCCACCGCGGCGATCCCACCGACCAGCACCAGGGACGTCGCCAGCGAACGCGGCAACCGCAACCGCAGCAGCCAGCCCACCGCCGGGCTGAACAGCGCCGACAACAACAGCGAGATGGCCAGCGGCACCACCACGATGCTCACCATGCCGATGAAACGGAGCAGTGCCCAGCCGATCACCCCCACCACGATCAGCCGCCAGCTCCAGGCGGCGGCGATCCGCAGTGAGTGCGGCACGTCCGCGTCGTCCCGGCTGCTCGTCGAGTGATGCACGATGTCCGTATCGGGAGGGGGTGGGAAGAACTCGTTCTCGTAGCGGTCCGGCTCGGTGGCCGGGCGCTCGGCCCGCGCCTGACGGACCGACTCACGGCCCGAGTCGTAGGCTCTCCTCAGGTTCTCCCGGACCCGCTCAAAGCGGTTCACCCGCATGACCCCCTCAGCCTCTGGAATGTGCGCTAGTCACGCTAGGTTCCGTCTCTCGAATCGCGTGGGAGCGAGGCGAGGTCCAGGGGGTGGCTGCCGGTTGACGCAGCCATCCCCTGGACCACGCCGCAGCCCCGCGGGATTCACGAGACCGAACCTAGTACTCGCGTGCCCGGATCGCCTTACCCCGTGGCACCGAGTCGGACCCCTTCCCTGACGGGTGGTTACTCAGGGCGGCGGCGTACCGTCTGCAGACGTGAGTGCCGACACCCGTACCGAGACCGGACTGCCGATCCGGATGCTCCACGACCGCGTCCTGGTCCGACAGGACGGCGGCGAAGGCGAACGACGTTCCACCGCCGGCATCGTCATCCCGGCCACCGCCTCGATGGGCCGGCGCCTGTCCTGGGCGACAGCGGTCGGGGTGGGCCCCAGCGTGCGGTCGATCGTGGTCGGTGACCGGGTCCTGTTCGACCCGGACGACCGCTCCGAGGTCGAACTGCACGGCAAGGGCTACGTCCTGCTGCGCGAACGCGACGTGCACGCGGTCGCGGCCACCCGGGTCGAGTCGGACGGCACCGGCCTCTACCTCTGAGACGACGCCTCATCCGGCGGCACCACATCCGGCGGCGGGCTCCCGAACCGCGCGGTCTCCGAACCGTCCGGCACTGCCTCCCCGGCGGCCGGCACGGGCGAAGCGGGCCCGGCCGAAGTGGGCTCGTCCGGCCCCGGCACGACCGGCGCGGGTGCGGGCGAAGCGGGCCCGGCCGAACCCGGGGCGGCCGAGGTGGGCAGGGCCGAAGTGAACGGGGACGGCGAGTAGGGAGCCTGCGGCATCGGGGCGAACGGCGGCGGGCCACCGAAGGCCGGACCACCGGGTACGCCGTGCGGAACGCCGGAGACCGGCACACCGCCGTAGGGACCGGCCTGCCGCATCGGGGCTCCGTAGGGACCGCCCGAGGACGGTGGGCCATAGAAACCCGGCATGGGCACGCCGTACGGACCGGCGGGGTGCGGGCCGCCCGGCGCCGGGGCACCGTAGGGACCGCCCGGCATCGGAGGCCCGTAAGGACCGCCGAACGGGCCGGCCGCGACCGGGACCGGAGTGGGCAGGACGATCGGGAGTGGCATGACCGGCTCGGCCGGGGGCGCCACCGTCCGCACCACACCGTCCGGGAAGGTGATCCGGTAGTTCCGGCCGTCCCACCAGGACGGCGGTGTCTGCGGGTCACGCCCGGCGAACGCCGACCGGTAGTTGGTGATCGCGACCAGCAGTTCGTGCTCCTCCCGCACCGTCCGCTGCAGGTCCTCGGGGGTGCGGGACAGGCCCCGGACCAGGCCGTCCCGGATCAGGGCGAGACGGGTGGCGGCGAACTGGAAGTCACGCATGGCCCGCTGACCGGGCTGACCGGCCACCCGGCGGGCCCACTCCCGGGCGGCATGCCGGCGGCCCAGGGTGCCGAGCGCGGCCACCTCGGACGGGGTGAACCAGCCGGCCGTGGCGTACGGGTACAGCACGCGCTCGGCCAGCCGGCCCTCCCAGCTGCGCCAGGCGATGGCGAACCCGACGACCGCGAAGAAGAACGGCACCATGAAGCCGAGGTACCCGTACAACATGATCAGGGTTTCCTGGGTCGCCCCGGCCAACGTCGGCAGCAGGTTGAAGAGTCCGTGCAGCATCATCGCCAGCAGCAGGCCGGCGATCGGGGCCAGCCAGCGGACGGCACGGTTGCCGGAGCGGGCGGCGATGCCCAGGCCGATACCCGCCATCGAGGTGAACAGCGGGTGCGCGAAGCCGGTGAAGAGGATCCGCAGGATGAAGATGAGGAACACGTTCTGCAGGCCGGTGGCCGGACCGTACTCGTCGGCGCCCGCGGCGTAGCCGTGCCCGCCCAGGTAGAGCACATTTTCCACCATGGCGAAGCCGAGGGCGGACAGACCGCAGTAGACGATGCCGTCGGTGATGCCGGACCACTCGCCGCGGCGGCGCCAGAACAGCAGCAGCGGGCCCAGCACCTTCATCAGCTCCTCGATGAAGGGCGCCACCAGCACGGCGACCAGCGCGTCCGGTAGGCCGATCCGCTCGAACAGCCAGGCCGAGGAGCTGTTCACCACCAGGGCCACCGCGGTCGCCACCGCGGCACCCCAGGCGAAGCAGTAGACCAGATACTTCGTCGGCTCCGGCTCATACCTGTCCAGCCAGACGAAGCTGCCGGCCAGCAGCGGGACCGGCAGGATCGCCGCGGTCAGGCCGATGATCAGGCCGGTCACGCCGATGTTGTAGCCCAGGAAGACCAGCATGCCGACGGCGCCGAGCGCGATCAGCGTGATCACCGCGGCCACCGGCAGCCAGCGCCGCCATCCGGCACGGCGGCCGGGCACCGGCGCACCGGCCGCGTCGGCCACCGCGGGATAGGGCGGAACGGGGGCCGGGGACGGCGGAGGGGCTACGGGGTCGTCGGCCATGCCGCCAGCGTAGTCATCGGCCGCGCTCGCGACATGCCCGACATCGATCAAGCGCCGGACCGGCCGCGCCGGCGGCGGGCCTGGTGCGGGCGCCCGCTCCAGCCGATCGCCTCCCGCACCTGACGGGTCGCCTCGGAGTGCTCCACACCGGTCGCCCGCAGCAGGTCACCGACAGCGGTCCGGGTCTGCGCCACCACCACGCCGCCGGAGTAGCCGACACCCTCCTGATAGGCGCGGCCGGACTCGGCCACCGCGCGCAACGCCCGCTCCCGGGCCGCGGACGGCTCGACGCCCCGGTCCCACTCGTGGCGGAGCAGCTCGACGGCGTCGCCGAGGTGCCGGATCGACTCGGGCAGCACCGCCGGGACCGGCTCCCGGTCCTGCAGTGCGACCAGGGCCCGGCGCAGCAGCACCCGGACGTTGCGCAGCGCGTAGGTGACGTGCGGGGCGCCCTCCACGTACTGGGCGAGGGCGCCGCGGGCCCGCCACCGGGCCGGGGCGAAGGCGACGTTCTCCCGGGCCGCGTCGATCGCGGTCCGGAACGCGGCGAAGGTGCTCTCGGCCGCCCGCAGCCGCTCCAGCGCCGCCTGGAGCGCATCGTGGTCGGCGGCCGCCAATGCCCGGGCGGCGTCATGCAGGCCGCCGGTGAACGCCCGCAGCGCCGGATCGGCGGCCCGCTGGACCACGGTCAGCGGGTTGAGCGGCAGCAGGACCGTCATCACCACCAGGGCGATCCCGCCGCCGACCAGGGCGTCGAAGAACCGGGTCCAGGGCTGCCCGGTGGTCGAGGTGAGAGTGGCGACCAGGACCGCCGACGACGCGGACTGCACGATCAGCGCCGCGCCGCCGCCGGCCGCGGTGGCCAGCAGCACCGCGAGCAGCACGATCAGGCCGATCTGGAGCGGGCCGGCCCCGATCAGCAGGATGATGCCGTCCCCCAGCCCGATCCCGGCGGCGACACCGATGACCAGTTCGGAGGTGCGCCGCAGCCGCTGCCCGACCGACGAGCCGAGGGTGATGACCGCGGCGATCGGCGCGAAGAACGGCATCGGCCGTTCGAACAAGTCGTGCGCGATCCACCAGGCCAGCCCGGCGGCGAGCCCGGCCTGGACGGCGAGCATCAGCCCGGCCCGGGCCCGGGCCAGCACCGGCGGAAGCCGGTCGGTACCGATCATGATCTCAACCTACGTGCCAGGATGCTGGGGTGAAATCTCTGATCGAAGCCTTCCGGTCCGCGGCCCGCGGCGCCGGGGCCACCGCGGACGACACCGACCTGGACGCGGCCGCGCAATACCTGCTCGGCCGGTGGACCGAGCCGCAACGTCACTACCACGACGTGACCCATCTCGGCGCGGTTCTCGAGGTCGTCGATCGCTTCGCTCACCTGGCCCCACACCCCGATCGGGTACGTCTGTCGGCCTGGCTGCACGACGCCGTCTACGACCCGAAGGCCCTCGGCGACGCCAACGAGCGGGACAGCGCCGAGTTCGCGGCCGGCCTGTTGCAGAGCCTGGGCGCCCCGAACGAGGTGGCCGCCGAGGTGGCCCGGCTGGTCGGGCTGACCGCCGGGCACGCCACCGAGGACGACGACCCGGACGGCGAACTGCTCTGTGACGCCGACCTGGCGATCCTGGCCGCCGACCCGGAGCGGTACGCCGCCTACACCTCGGCGATCCGCCGGGAGTACGCGCACGTGCCCGACGACGCGTTCCGGGGCGGGCGCACCCGGGTCCTCACCGAGCTGCTGAAACTCCCGTCGATCTACCGGCACGCCGAGATCCGCGAGCAGTGGGAGGAACCCGCCCGCGCCAACCTCACCGCCGAACTGGAGGAGCTTGCCTAGGCACCAGATGCTTCGGGCGGCGCAGACCGGCCGCCCGGAGCCGGACCGTGATCTCCCGCGACGACGCCAGGGTGGCGCCCAGCCACAGTGCGGCGGGGAAACGTACCTCGGGAATGTCGTAATGATCTCGGTCGAAGGCCCGCGCGGGCACGCCCAGCATCTCGGCGAACGCGTGCACCTCGTCGAAGGACACGTCGCTGACCAGGTGCGACCAGAGGCGGCCGCGGCCCGGCCAGCGAGGCTCGTCGACCAGGATCACAGGTCGATCTCCAGCAGGGGCTCCCTGCGGTCGGCGGCCAGGCCACGCACGTCGGGCACACCGATCCGGGCGGCGTCGGCGGTCGCGTCGTCCGGCATGGTCTGCGACTGCCGCTCGGCGGTGACCCGGGCCAGGTAGTGCTCGACCTCCTTGCGCTGGACGGTGGCGTCCCAGCCCAGCGCCGCCCCCATGATCTCGGCGGCGTGCTCGGCCGACTCGGCGCCGCGGTGGGCGGTCTCGAACGAGATCCGGGTCCGCCGGGTCAGCACGTCGTCCAGGTGCAGGGCGCCCTCGGCGAGAGCGGCGTAGGCCACCTCGGCCGCCAGGTATTCCGGGGCGCCGGCCAGCGGGACGGCCAGACCGGGATCGGCGGCCATCATCGCGAGCAGGTGCGTGGTGAGCGTGCCGTACCGCTCCAGCAGGTGCTCGATCACCCCGCCGGTGATGCCGTGCCGCCGGGCGATGTCCTGCCGGTCCCGCCAGGCCGCCGCATAACCGTCGGCGCCGAGCAGCGGCAGCTCCGCCGTCCGGGACGGGTGGGCGGCACCACCCAGCCGGCGCACCGCCTGGTCGATCACGTCGGCGGCCATCACCCGGTACGTCGTGTACTTCCCGCCGGCCACCAGCAGCAGGCCCAGCATCGGCTCGACCACCGCGTGCTCGCGGGACAGCTTGGAGGTGGAGTCGGCCTCGCCGGAGAGCAGCGGGCGCAGACCCGCGTACACCCCTTCGATGTCGTCGGTGGTCAACGGCCGGTCCAGCACCGCGTTGACCTGGTCGAGCAGGTAGCGGATGTCCCGGGCGGAGGCCGCCGGATGGGCCCGGTCGAGCTGCCAGTCGGTGTCGGTGGTGCCGATGATCCAGTGCCCGCCCCAGGGGATGACGAACAACACCGACGTCGCCGTACGCAGGATCAGCCCCGCCTCGCCGGTGATCGCCGACCGGGGCACCACCAGGTGCACCCCCTTCGACGCGCGGACCCGCAGGCCCGGGCGCACGCCGACGTCGTTGAGCATCTGCGACATGTCGTCGCTCCACACACCGGTGGCGGCGACGACTGTACGGGCCCGGACCTCGAACGGCTCCTCGTTCGGGGCCTCCAGGTCGCGCACGGTGACGCCGACCACCTGCCGGGCCTCGCGGATGAAACCGACCACCCGGGTGCTGGTCACCACGGCCGCGCCCAGGCTGGCCGCGGTCCGGGCCAGGTTGACCACCAGACGGGCGTCGTCGACCTGGCCGTCGAAGTAGCGGATCGCGCCGGACACCTGGTCGGCGCGCAGACTGGGGAAGAGCTGCCGGGCGCCGGCCCGGCTCAGGTGCCGGTGCAGCGGCATGCCCCGGCCGCCGCCGAAGACACCGGCGAAGACGTCGTACGCCGCCACGCCCAGCCCGTAGTAGCCCCGCTGCCAGGCCCGTCTGGGCAGGCCGGCGCTGGGCAGCGGCACCATGATCGGCACCGGGTGGACCAGGTGCGGAGCGAGCCGGGTGGCCAGCAGGCCGCGCTCGGTCAGCGCCTCGTGCACCAGGTTCAGCTCCAGCTGCTCCAGGTAGCGCAGACCGCCGTGGATCAGTTTGCTGGACCGGCTGGACGTGCCGGAGGCGAAGTCACGGGCCTCGACCAGGGCCACCTTGAGGCCCCGGGACGCGGCGTCGACGGCGGCGCCGGCGCCGGTGACCCCGCCACCGATCACCAGGACGTCGAACTGCTCGTCACGCAGGCGTCGCAGGTCTGCGGTCCGACGGATCGGAGACAGCCGGCCGGCCGAGAAGCGGGAGACGGAGGGATCACGCACCCGTCCCACGTTAGCGCTTCGGTGGTTCACCCAGGCGGGGGAATCTCCGGCGTTCATGGTCTGACGTCTGACTTTCCGCATGGAGACATAACCACCCACGGTGTTCTCCAATGCACGCAGTGTGCTCTCGGTAATTCTGAGCGTGCCTTGCACGCCCGGACTGTGAGGGTCCGCTCAGGTGGAGGAAACACCATGCACCGAGCCGCAATACGGACAGGCCCGTTCCGGGCGGTCGCCGCCTTCCTCGTCATGACGCTGGCCGTGATGATCGGGATCGCCGTCTCCACGCGAGAGGCGCAGGCCGCGATCACCAATACGTTCACCGGGCGGTTCAGCGCCAACACCAACGGCGCGGTCATGATCCGGGGCAACACCAGCATGCAGTGCCCGGCCTCGACCGCCTGCACCGACGCCCGCAACGCCAGCGGCAGCGGCAGCGGCGAGTCGTGGAACAACAACGGCTACACCATGGAGTACACCGACGTCGACGGCACCTCCGCGACGTTCAACGACAGTGAGTCGAACATCGACATGCCGGCCGGCAGCACCGTGCTGTTCGCCGGGCTCTACTGGAGTGGTGACGTCACCGCCGGGACCAGCGGCGCCGCCGCCCGGAGCTCGGCCGACAAGGGCCAGGTCCGCTTCGGGGTGCCGGGAGGATCGCTCACCACGGTCACCAACACCACCCTGTACGCGCCCGGTGGCACCGGCGCCTACCAGGGCTTCGCTGACGTGACGTCGCTGGTGGCGGGGGGCGGCAACGGCGTCTACCGGGTCGCCGACATCCAGGCCGGCACCGGTGTCGACAGGTACGCCGGATGGGCGCTGGTGATCGCGTACCGGAACGCCTCGCTGCCCCTGAAGAGCCTGCGGGTCTACGACGGTTTCGGCGTTCTCAACAACTCCGCCGGCAACATGTCGGTGGACATTCCGATCTCCGGCTTCCGAACTCCGGCGACCGGGGCCTTCGACGCCTCCATCGGAACCGTCGTCTACGAGGGCGACCTGGGCAAGACCGGCGACACCCTGGACGTCTCCGGACAGTCGATCTCCGACAGCCTCAACCCGGCCAGCAACGTCTTCAACAGCACCGCCAGCGAGGCCAACCTGGTGCTGAACAACCGCAGCCCGAGCTGGCCCAACCTGATGGGCGTCGACATCGACCAATTCAACGCGACCGGCAAGCTGGGCAACAACGTCTCCTCGGCCACGCTGAAACTGTCCACCACCGGTGAGACGTACTACCCGGGCGTGGTCACCTTCACCACCGATCTCACCGGCCCCAACCTGATCACCACCACCTCACCGACCGATGAGAACGGCGGCGACCTGGTGCCCGGCGACATCGTCCGGTACACCATCCGGATCGACAACGACGGCTACGAGGACGCGACGAACACCGTCCTGACCAACGCGATCCCCACCGGCCTCACCTACGTAGCCGACTCGATGACCGTCCAGGGCGCCGGTGTCCCGGACAACGGCCCACCCCTCGACTTCACCGTCGGAACGGTCCCGACCGGCGGCTTCCGCACCGTCACCTTCCGGGCCCGGGTGAACGCCGACGTCACCCCCGGCACCGCGATCGTCAACGTGCCGAACCTGTCGTACCAGGACGGCAGCAGCCACACGCTCACCAACGCCGGTGACTCCTCCAGCGTGACCGTGCAGCAGGGCAAGGTCGACCTGGTCGCCGACCTGGCCGTCACCCCGGTCCTGGTCAACCGGGCGTCGGCGCCGAACGCGGTCAGCTACACCGCCACCGTCACCAACAAGGCCGGCGGCGACCTCGAACCGAGCCCGGTCGCCACCGTCACCCTGCCCACCGGTGTCACCGCGGGCACCATGCCCAGCGGCTGCTCGGTCTCCGGTCAGACCGTCACCTGCACACTCAGCGCGATCACCGGGGGCACCAGCGGGTCCGCCACCTTCCCCGCCTCGGTGACCGGCAGCGCCGCCGACACCGCCACCGCGTCACTCACCGTCACCGGTTCGGCCACCGAGCTCACCCCGGCGGACAACACCGACACCGCCGCCGTACGGCAGAACCGCTCGCCGAACGCGACCGCCGACACCGACACCACCACACACAACACCGCTGTCACCATCCCGGTGCGGGCCAACGACACCGATCCCGACGACGACCGCAGCACACTCACCGTCACGGTCAGCACGATCAACCCGCCGGCCCACGGCACCACCACGGTGAACGCCACCACCCAGGCGATCATCTACACCCCGGACTACGGATGGCGTGGTGTGGACACCTTCGTCTATCAGGTCACCGACCCGCACGGCGCGTCCGACACCGCCACCGTCACGGTCACCACCGGCAACGCCGGCCCCGTCGCGGTCGACGACGCCGACTCCACCGGCACCGGCGACCCGGTCGACGTCGACGTGCTCGACAACGACAGCGACCCGAACCCGGGCGACGTCCTGGCCATCGACTCGTTCAGCCAGCCGGCACCGTCCACCGCCGGCGCCACCAGCCTGGTCAGCGGCGGCATCCGGTTCGCGCCGGCGGCCACCTTCAAAGGCACCGCCACCTTCACCTACGTCGTCGAGGACGGCAACGGCGGCACCGACACCGCGACGGTCACCGTGACCGTCACCGACGGGCCCCCGGTCGCCGCGAACGACACCGCCACCGTCGGCTACGCCGGCACCACCACCATCGACGTGCTCGGCAACGACCGGGACCCCAACGGCGACCCGTTCACCATCGACGCGATCAGCACACCCACCCGCGGCACCGCCGTCCTCAACAGCGACGGCCGCCGGATCGACTACACCGCGCCGACCGGATACTCCGGGCCCGCGACATTCACGTACACCATCAAGGACAGCAACGGGAACACCTCCACCGCGACCGTCACGGTCACCATCGGCAACGGCGTCCCGGTCGCGCCGAACCTGAACCGGAGCACCCCGTTCAACACCGCACTCGTGCTGGACCTGGCCTCGCTCTCCAGCGACCCGAACGGCGACACCCTGACCGTCACCGGCACCGGTACGGCCGCCCACGGCACCGTGGCGATCCGCAGCGACGGCCAGGTCTCCTACAACCCGACCACCGGGTACACCGGGAGCGACAGCTACACCTACACGATCAGCGACGGGCGGGGCGGCACCGCCACCGGCACCGTGAACGTCACCGTCGGCAACGCCGCACCCACCGCACGGGCCGACACGTACACCGTGATGTCCAACGCGCCGGCCGAACTCGACGTGCTCGCCAACGACACCGACCCCAACGGCGACACCCTGACCATCACCATCGACACCCCGCCCAGCCACGGCACCGCCCAGGTGGTCAGCGGAAAGATCGTCTACCGGCCGGCGAACGGCTGGCACGGCACCGACACGTTCCACTACACGATCTCCGACGGGCACGGCGGCACCTCCGGCGCCTCCGTCTCGGTCACCGCCGTCGACGTGGCGCCCCAGGCCCGGCCCGACGCGGCCACCACCGGCACCGACGACCCGGTCTCACTGAACGTGCTCACCAACGACACCGAACCCAACGGCGACACGATGACCGTCACCGCGGTCACCGCGCCCGCCCACGGCACCGTCACCTTCACCGCGGCCGGCGTGGTCACCTACACCCCGAAGACCGGGTACGCCGGATCCGACACGTTCACGTACACCGTCTCCGACCCGGCCGGCAACACCGCCACCGCCGTCGTGACCATCACCGTCGACAACGCGGCGCCCAACGCCATCGACGACAGGTTCACCGTCAAGCCCGGCACCGCCACCGAACTGGCCGTGCTCAAGAACGACACCGACCCCAACACCGGGCAGGTGCTCAGCGTGCTCCGGGTCGGCACCGCCACCAAGGGCACCGTCACCCTCACCGGCGGCAAGGTGACCTACACCCCGAACGCCGGCGCCACCGGCACCGACACCTTCACCTACACGGTCACCGACGACCTCGGCGCCACCGACGACGCCACCGTCACCATCACCATCTCGAACGGGCCGGACATCAAACCGGACACCGCCACCACCACCGGCAGCGGACCCGTCGAGATCGACGTGCTCGCCAACGACACCGACCCGGACGGCGGCGCCCTCACCCTGGTCGACGTCTCCACCCCGGCACACGGCACCGCGGTCCTGACCGCCGGCAACAAGGTCCGGTACACCCCGGCCACCGGCTACACCGGCACCGACACCTTCACCTACACGGTCCGCGACAGCGCCGGGAACACCCAGACCGCGACCGTCACCGTCACCGTCGGCAGCGCCCCACCGGTCGCCGTCGACGACACCGCCGCCGCCATGGCCGGCGAGTCCACCGACATCGACGTGCTCGCCAACGACACCGGTCAGGATCTGGAGATCACCGCCGTCGGCACCCCGCAGAACGGCACCGCCGAGATCGTCGACGGCAAGATCCGGTACACCCCGGCCGACGGGTTCACCGGCACCGACACCTTCGGCTACGAGATCAGTGACGGCGCGGGCGGCACCGCCGAAGGCACCGTCACCGTGACCGTCACCGACGGCCGGCCGATCGCCGTCGACGACGAGCGCAGAACCGGCTACCAGAAGCCGATCACCATCAAGGTCCTGGCCAACGACGTCGCACCCGGCGGAACCCTGAGCCTCGAATCGATCGGCACACCCGACCACGGCACCGCCACCGCCGACGGCGACGCCGTCGTCTACACCCCGCCGACCGGGTTCTCCGGACTCGCCACCTTCACCTACACCGCCCAGGACACCCTCGGGCAGAGCGCCGGCGCCACCGTGAAGGTCACCGTCGCAGCCGCGCCGGTCGCCCCGAACAAGGAAGTCGACGCCGAACCCGGCAAAGCCGTCAGCATCCCACTGCCGACCGTCGACCGGAACGGCATCAAGATCACGGTCAAGTCGCTGGGCAAGCCGAAACACGGCACCGTCAAACTCAACGCCAACGGGACCGTGACGTACCGGGCGGCCAAGGGCTTCGCCGGCACCGACAGCTTCACCTACCTGGCCGAGGACGCCGACGGCAACCTGACCACCGGTACCATCACGGTCACCGTGGCCGGCGCCGGAGCCGGCCAGCCACCGGTCGCCGTCAAGGACCGGTACACCGTCAAGAAGGGCGGCACGCTCTCCTTCAAACCCTTGAAGAACGACACCGATCCGTACGGCGAAAAGCTCTCCATCGTCAAGATCGGCAAGCCGAAACACGGCACCGCAACCCTCAAGGGCGACACCGTGACGTACGCCGCCGCGGAAGGATTCACCGGGACCGACACGATGTCCTACACGATTCAGGACGAGCGCGGCGGCACCGCCCGGGCCACCATCACCATCCGGGTGTCGTCCTCCGCGAACGGCGACCTGCCCACCACCGGCTCCAACCTGGTACCGGTCCTCACCGCCGGCATGCTGGCCATGTTCGCCGGTGGCGTACTGCTGGCGCTGACCGCGGTCGGTAAACCCGGCCGCCACCGCCCAGGCCGCCACCGCTTCTGATCAGCACTGTTGCTTGCTAGCAAGCAGCGTTGCTAGCAAGCAACGACAGAGAGCCCGGCCGGAGACATCTTCCGGCCGGGCTCTTCGTTTACGTCGGTCCCACCGGCCGAGATCACCGAAGACCGAGCCGGCCCGGATCACAGGATGCCGAGCCGGGCAAGGTTGCGAGATCACGAGGATCGGCACCGGACGGATGAGCACGAATCGCGCTTCGTGCCGGGGCGTCGGCGCCGAATGCCCGGCAGGCGCACACCCGCACCAGGTCGTGATAGTCCGGCTGGGGTTGGGGCTGTCGGGCGATCCCGTATTCGGGTGATGGACTGTGGCCGGGCGGGGCCGGCGACTCCATCATGATCCGTTCGTCGCCGGCGCCGGCCCCGAGCCCGGCCGACGCGCACTTTCGCGGTTCGTATGCGCTGGTCAGGCTGAGGAGACCGGCGCGGGAACACGCTGGTAGGCCGTGATGCCCGGCCGGGTCCGGGGCGTCTACGCCCGCGCACGACCGGTCACCGTGTGCCCGAACCGGGGTGGAGGCGAGTCGCTCGGACGAGGACTCGCGCGACACCCGGCCCTCAACCAGGAAAAGACTCTGAGGCGACAACACGGGCACACGGCCGCGCACCGTGTTCAGCCGACGGCCCAGCGGCGCGAGACGGCCCGGCCGGAAACGCGGTCCCGGTGGGACCGGCCGCGGACACGGAAAAGGGCGGACCGCAAAGCGGCCCGCCCTTTTCAAGACTGGACTCAGAAGTCCATGTCACCGCCGCCCGGGGCGCCGGCCGGGGCCGGGTTCTTCTCGGGCTTGTCGGCCACGACGGCCTCGGTGGTGAGGAACAGCGCGGCGATCGACGCGGCGTTCTGCAGCGCCGAGCGGGTGACCTTGGCCGGGTCGATGATGCCCGCGGCCAGGAGGTCGACGTACTCGCCGGTCGCGGCGTTCAGGCCGTGGCCCGCGTCGAGGTTGCGCACCTTCTCGACCACGACGCCGCCCTCGAGGCCGGCGTTGACGGCGATCTGGCGGAGCGGGGCGTCCAGCGCGACCTTGACGATCTGCGCGCCGGTGGCCTCGTCGCCGGCCAGGTCCAGCTTGTCGAACGCGGTCTTGCCGGCCTGCACCAGCGCGACGCCACCACCGGGCACGATGCCCTCCTCGACGGCCGCCTTCGCGTTGCGAACGGCGTCCTCGATGCGGTGCTTGCGCTCCTTCAGCTCGACCTCGGTGGCCGCGCCGACCTTGATGACCGCGACGCCGCCGGCCAGCTTGGCCAGGCGCTCCTGCAGCTTCTCACGGTCGTAGTCGGAGTCCGAGCGCTCGATCTCGGCGCGGATCTGGTTGACCCGGCCCTGGATCTGCTCGCCGTTGCCGGCACCGTCGACGACGGTGGTCTCGTCCTTGGTGATGACGATCTTGCGGGCCGAGCCGAGCAGCGACAGGTCGGCGGCGTCCAGCTTGAGGCCGACCTCTTCGCTGATGACGGCGCCACCGGTCAGGATGGCGATGTCCTCCAGCATGGCCTTGCGGCGGTCACCGAAGCCGGGGGCCTTGACGGCGACCGACTTGAAGGTGCCACGGACCTTGTTGACGACCAGGGTGGCCAGGGCCTCGCCCTCGACGTCCTCGGCGATGATGACCAGCGGCTTGCCGGACTGCATGACCTTCTCGAGGACCGGCAGCAGGTCCTTGACCGCGGAGATCTTGCTGTTCGCAATGAGGATGTAGGGGTCGTCGAAGACGGCCTCCATGCGCTCGGCGTCGGTCATGAAGTACGCCGAGATGTAGCCCTTGTCGAAGCGCATGCCCTCGGTGAGCTCCAGCTCGAGCCCGAAGGTGTTGCTCTCCTCGACGGTGATGACGCCTTCCTTGCCGACCTTGTCCATGGCCTCGGCGATGATCTCGCCGACCGTGGAGTCACCGGCGGAGATGGAGGCGGTGGAGGCGATCTGCTCCTTGGTCTCCACGTCCTTGGCGAGCTGCGAGAGCGCCTCGGAGACGCTGGCGACGGCAGCCTCGATGCCCCGCTTCAGGCCGAGCGGGTTGGCACCGGCGGCCACGTTGCGGAGGCCCTCACGGACCAGGGCCTGGGCCAGGACGGTCGCGGTCGTCGTGCCGTCACCGGCGACGTCGTCCGTCTTCTTGGCGACCTCCTTGACCAGCTCGGCGCCGATCTTCTCGTACGAGTCCTCGAGCTCGATCTCCTTGGCGATGGACACACCATCGTTGGTGATCGTGGGGGCGCCCCACTTCTTCTCGAGGACGACGTTGCGGCCCTTGGGACCGAGGGTCACCTTGACCGCGTCGGCGAGCTGGTTCATGCCCCGCTCGAGGCCCCGACGAGCCTCCTCGTCGAATGCGATGATCTTGGCCATACGGCGTTGTCCTCCCGGACATCCGCGGTGCCGGGCCTCGTCGGCCCCGCTCTCCGCACTTTGAGGAAGTCTGTGGACGTCACCACCTGGCGATGTGACGTCCTCAGGCCGAGCCGGATAGCCCGCGACGACCGGCTCCGTGCCCCGGCGCCGATGGCAGCACCGTGACCGGAACCCCACCGTCCCGACCTGCTGGCACTCACGAGCCGCGAGTGCCAATCACTTGTTTAGCACTCTCCGATGGCGAGTGCAAGAAACCCCATCCTCCCCCGAAACACGGGAGAGCGGTCCGAGTTTCGGCCGATGATCTTCAAGCGCAGGTCAGCGTGGGTGTCCCGGCCGGGCGGTGGCCTACCTGTGAAGACAATCAGGTTGCCGAGCGCAGGTCCCGGCGGTAGGGATGACGCATGGACAACTGGACCGTGCGCCGGGTCACGCCCGAGGACGCCGGGCGGATGCGCGCACTGCGGCTGGAGATGCTGGCGGACAGTCCGCTCGCCTTCCTGGAGACGCTGGCCCAGGCGGCGGCCCGGCCGCACGAGGGCTACCGGCAACGGATCAAGGAGTCGTCGTACGGGATCTCCACGGCCCAGTTCATCGCCGACCCGGGCGGGCCCCTGATCGGGCACGCCGGCGGGACCGTGGTGCCGGACGAGCCCCGCTGCACGGTGATCTTCGCGGTCTATCTGACGCCGGAGGCCCGGGGTGGCAAGGTGCTCGGCCAGCTGGTGGAGGCGGTGGCCGACTGGTCGGCGGCGGCCGGGCGGGACGAGCTGCTGCTGGAGGTGGTGTGCGGCAACGAGCGGGCGGTCCGGGCGTACGAGAAGCTGGGTTTTGTCGACACCGGGGTCCGGCTGCCGCATCCGACCGTGCCGGTGATGACCGAGCTGCAGATGCGCCGGCGGGTGTGAGATGGCCGGGCGCGGGTGGCATCTGACCCGGACCGCGCTGACCGCGGTGAACGGGACCACCCTGGTCGGGTTGCTGGTCGCCACGGCAACCGGGGCGCGGATCAGGCGTGGGCGGCACGGGGTGCTGATCGCTGAGAACTACCGGTTCCGGTTCCCGGGTGGGACCTGTTTCACGGTCGGCTCGGTGATCGTGACGAAGCGCTCCGCCGAGTGGCTGCTGGCCGAGGACCGGCTCCGGTTGTTCACCCACGAGTGCCGGCACGCGAGCCAGTACGCGTTCCTCGGCCCGTTGTTCTGGCCCGCCTACTGGCTGGCGTGTGGCTGGTCGATCGCACTGACCACGTCGTACGGTGTCCGCAACTGGTTCGAGAAGAACGCCGGCCTGGCCGACGGGGCCTATCCCACCGAGCTGCCGTTGCGGCCGTGGCTGGCGAAAAGATTTGGTCGGGAGGACGGACGCACAGCGCCTCCGGGCCCGTAGGCCATTTGGGTCAGCGCTGGATCGTTGGGTCCCTCGGAGATTGTCGCCAATGTCCAGGTGAGGGGCCTCGTACGGCGTCGCATCCTCCCGCAGAGAGCATCCTGCCCATCCGGAGATCGGAGTGCAAGTCCTCGGAGGAGGGAATCTTCGACAGCCGGCTTAACCGCCGGTGACGGAGAGTTATCCGAGCAGGCCGGCCTCACGAGCGCCCTTGAGGGACGGCTTGATCGTGTGGGTGGGTCCAACCTGGCCGGCCACCGCGTCGAGGGTCTTCAGTCCCTCACCGGTGTTGTAGACGACGGTCTCCTTGGTGGGGTCGAGTTTGCCGCTCGCCACCAGTTTCTTGAGGACCGCGACGGTGGTGCCGCCGGCGGTCTCGGCGAACACGCCGGTGGTCTCGGCGAGCAGCCGGATGCCTTCGCGGATCTCGTCGTCGTTGGCGTAGTCCATCCAGCCGCCGGTGCGCTTGACGGCCTCGATCGCGTACGGCCCGGCGGCGGGGTCGCCGATGTTCAGCGACTTGGCGATGCCGGTCGGCTTGACGGGGGTGATCACGTCGGTGTCGGCGTGCAGGGCGACGGCGATCGGGTTGCAGCCCTCGGACTGGGCGCCGAAGACGGTCCAGCCACCCTCGGGGGCTTCGGCGAGTCCGATCTCGACCAGCTCGCTGAACGCCTTGTCGATCTTGGTGAGCAGCTCGCCGGAGGCCATCGGGATGACCACCTGGGCCGGGATGCGCCAGCCGAGCTGCTCGGCCACCTCGTAGCCGAGCGTCTTGGAGCCCTCGGCGTAGAACGGCCGCACGTTCACGTTGACGAACGCGGTGTCCTCGAACTCGTCGGTCTCCACCAGCTCGCTGCACAGCCGGTTCACGTCGTCGTAGGAGCCCTCGATCGCGACCAGGTCTCCGCCGTACACCGCGGTGGTAATGATCTTGCCCGGTTCCAGATCGGACGGGATGAAGACGATGCTCGGCACCCCGGCGCGGGCGGCGTGCGCGGCCACCGAGTTGGCCAGGTTGCCGGTGGAGGCGCAGGAGAACCGGTTGAAGCCGAGCTCCTTGGCGGCGGTCAGGGCCACCGAGACGACCCGGTCCTTGAACGAGTGGGTCGGGTTCTGCGAGTCGTCCTTGACGAACAGCGGCGCCTGGATGCCGACCGCGGCGGCCAGCGCGGGCGCGGCGACCAGCGGGGTCATGCCGGGGTCCAGGGTCACCCGGGTGTCCGGGTTCTGGCCGGCCGGCAGCAGCGCCGCATACCGCCAGATGTTCTGCGGGCCCGCCTCGATCTGGGCCCGGGTCACCCGCGCGAGCGCCGCCTCGTCGTAGGCGACCTCGAGCGGGCCGAAACACTCGTAACAGGCGTGCTGGGCGGCCAGCGGGTACTCGGCGCCACAGGCACGGCAGATCAGGCCACGAGCCGGCGAGGTGGAGGTGTGCGAGGGTGCGTCAACGACAGACGTCATCAGAGTTTCCTCTCATCTTTCCCCGCGGCGACCTGCCGGAACGGGGACGGAATTAGCACCTGCCACGACGCTGCTCGTCATCGAGCACAGCGTGCGGTGGTTGCCGGGGCTTCGTCGGGCCGTATCCCTCTGCCCCTCTGGATGAGGTATTCAGTTGTTTCCCACACCTTACGACGAGATTCCGCGATCACCGAAGGGTCTTCCCGATGTGTGAGCGACCTCCTTCCAACAGTGCCGTTTTGTCCCTCGCAAGATCCCCCGAAAATCCCTTATTTCGTACGATCAAAGCTCAGTCAAGCAGGAGATCTGAGTCCCGATCAGCCGATATCCCAGTCGCGTGTTGACCGCCAGCATCGGCGCGTTCGCGGCATCGTTGCTGGCGTAGGCGACAGTCACCCCACCGGCCGCCGCCCGGCGCAGCGCGGCCGTCTTGACCAGCATCGCCAGCCCCTGCCCACGATGGTCCGGCACGGTGGCCGTCATGTCCGACCAGACCCGCTCGCCGTCCCGCATGAACAGGGTGAACGCCGCCACCCGGCCGCCGATCACGGCCACCGTGCTGGCGTCCCGGTCCAGCCCCGGCTCGTCCCAGATCTCCTGCCGCCAGGTGTCGTACGGCGACGGCCCGGACGGCACCTCCTCGGGCACGTCACCGGTCGCCGCCACCTCGGCCTCGTACATCGCCTTCTCCGTCACCTCCCGCATCGGCAGCAGCTCGATCCCGGTCCGGAACGCCGGCACCGGCGGGGGCGCCGACAGGTCGAGGGCGGAGAACCGCAGCTCGCGCGGGAGCATCCGGAAGCCGCGCCGTTCGGCGAACCCGGCCGCCTCGGGCAGCACCCGCGCGGCGGCCCGGCGCACCCCGAGCGAGCGCAGGTGGGTGGTGGCCGCGTCGAGCAGCGCGGTGCCGATGCCCCGGCCGCGGTGGTCCGGGTGCACGTGGCACTGGGAGATCTGCCCGAAGTCCGGCTCCTCGGCGCGCTGGTCCCGGGTCGCCGAGACCCACCCGGCCACCACGCCGTCCACCTCGGCGACGAAGCAGGCCGGCTCCTCGGCGATCTGGCGGCGGGTGGACTCCGGGCTGCGCACCAGGTACGGGTAGACGAGCTTGCGCAGGGCGACGACAGCCGGGGCGTCGTCCGGCTGGGCGGGGCGGATCTGGAAGGCCGTCATGACGACCATTCCATCATCGACATGCATGACCCGGCGGCAGGGGACGGCCTGGTGGACCGCCCACGTCTGCCGCCGCGAGCCACAGCGCCTTGCCTACCCGTACAAAATCAAGAAGTGACGTCCTTGCGGGTGAACCGGTAGAAGGCCAGCCCCCAGAAGAGGGTCGCGTAGACGACCGCGGAGATCGCGCCCTTCGCGATGTCCTCACTCTGGACCGGGGTGGAGAGCAGGCCGCGCCAGGCGTCCGCGTAGTGCGTCGGCAGGATGTTGCGGATGTTACCGAGCGCTTCGATCTGGTCCAGGATGCTCGACATGATCCAGAGCATCACGGCGCCGCCGACCGCGCCCAGGGCCGCATCGGTCAGCACCGACAGCAGGAACGCCAGACCGGCCACCACCAGCAGGGTCGTCGCCAGGTAGGCGGCGATGCCGAGCAGTCGCAGAACACCCTCGGCGGGTGGGATCTCGGCGGCGATGGTGCTGCCGAGCGGGGACCAGCCGTAACGCAGCGTGCCGATCAGCAGGCCGGTGCCGACCAGCAGGAACAGTGCCAGCAGCGAGTAGCCGCCGGCCACGATCAGCTTGACGCCGAGCAGCC
Organism: Actinoplanes sp. G11-F43; assembly: GCF_050589265.1. NCBI lineage: Bacteria > Bacillati > Actinomycetota > Actinomycetes > Micromonosporales > Micromonosporaceae > Actinoplanes > Actinoplanes sp. G11-F43. The sequence continues at coordinate 6,259 of NZ_JBNZCE010000005.1, read as the reverse complement.
GGGCCCGGGGCACCGGCACCGCCAGCAGGTAGCGCAGACTGCCCCAGCTGGCCTCGCTGGCCACCGTGTCGCCGAAGAACAGCGCCACCACCACGACCAGCAGGAACCCGGCCGAGACGGCGAGGCCGAAGAGCGCGAAGTTCAGCCCGCCGGAGGTGGCCAGGTCGGCCATGCTGCTGAACGCGCCACCGCCGTCACCGTCGTCGTCATCGCGCTCGGCGCCGCCGAACTCGAAGGCGAGCAGCACGATGATCGGCAGCAGCACCATGAACCCGAGGGCGAGCTGGGTGCGCCGGCGGGACGCCTGCCGGCGGACCTCCGCCCAGATCGGCAGCGTGCGCGAAGCCTTGTAGCCCTCCGCCGCTTCCAGCGTGGTCATCGGTCCCCACTTCCTCGGGAGTTGTCGCCGACCAGGGACAGGAACGCGTCCTCCAGGCGCCGGCGCGGCACCAGACGGTCCACGCCGACACCGGCGGTGACCAGGGACGCGACCACCTCGGAGCGGGCCGTGCCGTTCATCTCCACGATCAGGCTGGAGTCACCCTCGGTCTTCACCGACTTGACACCCAGCTCCTCCAGGACCCGGGTGGCGGCCGGCACGTCGGTGACGTCCAGCTGCACCGACGGGGAGTCGCCGACGATGTCGCTGACCGGGCCGGAAGCCACGATCCGGCCCTTGTTGACCACGACCGCGTGGGTGCAGGTCTGCTCCACCTCGGCCAGCAGGTGGCTGGAGACCAGCACGGCCCGGCCGTCGGTGGCGTACCGCTGGAGCACCCGGCGCATCTCGGCGATCTGCGGCGGGTCCAGGCCGTCCGTCGGCTCGTCCAGCACCAGCAGCTCGGGCAGGCCGAGCATGGCCTGGGCGATGGCCAGACGCTGGCGCATGCCGTGGCTGTATTTACGGGTCTTGCGGTGCACCGACTCGCCCAGGCCGGCGATCTCCAGGGCCTCGGAGAACCGGGCGTCCTCCCACGGGCGGCCGGTAGCCTGCCAGTACGCCTTCAGGTTCTGGTAGCCGCTCAGGTGCGGCAGGAAGCCGGGGCCCTCGACCAGCGCGCCGACCCGGGACAGGATCGGGGCGCCGGAGACCAGGCGGTGGCCGAAGACGTAGATCTCGCCCTGGGTCGGCTGGGTCAGGCCCATCAGCACCCGCAGCGTGGTGGTCTTGCCGGCGCCGTTCGGGCCGAGCAGTCCGACCACCTGGCCGCGCTTGACGGTGAAGCTGATCTCCTGGACCGCCACGAAGCCGTCGCCGTACGCCTTGCGCAGCCCGGTCACCACCAGCGGGGTGTCGGCGTGCTCCGCGACCACCGTCACGTCCCGGCGGCGGTGCCGGATCCGGCTGACCACCAGCAGCACGATCAGACCGAGAACGATCACCGCGATCACGCCGGCCAGGGCGTACCACCAGACACTGCCCGGATCGGCGATCGGAGTGCCGACCAGGGTGGGCAGGGTGAGCGCGGACTCCACTGCCACGGTGTAGACGGCGGGCGCGGCCGGGCTCAGGAACGCCTGGTCCGAGGTGGCCACGGTGATCCGGATGGTGTGCCCGGCCTCGATCTCCCGGACGATCGCCGGCAGTGTCACGGTGGTCGGCTGGGCCTGGGCGATGTCGGCCGGCAGGCCGGTCAGCCGGATCGGGGCCACCAGACCGGCGCTGAGTGTGGACATGCCGTTCGGGTCGACGTCGTAGAGCTTGACGAACAGGGTCGCCTCACCGGTCGGCGACGCGGCCCGCAGGCGCACCGTCGGCGCGCCGGCCACGTCGATCGCCGCGGGCAGCGGGGCCGACTCCCAGTTCGCGTGCTGGCCCGGGATGTCCATCGCGACCCCGCCGCTGAGCAGCGAACTGAGCCGGCCGCCGATGCCGGGCAGCGAGGAGATGGCGCCGGGATTCCCGTTCGGCGGGTTGGCGATCGGCTGGGCCGCCCCGGACAGGGTCACGTCGGTCGTCCCACTGCCGGTGATCCCCGGGTACGTGTCTGTCGAGTACCCGCTGGTGACCAGATCACGGTCCATCGCGCTGAAGCCGGCCACCCGGGACCAGGTGAACGCGTCGCTCGGGGTGTCGCCCTCGCCCTTGAGGTAGTGGTCCAGCCACTGCAACGTCAGGAACTTCACCCGGTCCGAGTCGGTGCCCGGGCCCTCGCCGCCGTCGTGCCCGCCGGTGAACCAGGCGACCTTGACCGGGGTGCCGGCCGCGGCGATGCCCTGGGCGTTGGCATCCGCCTCGGAGAGCGGGAACAGGCTGTCCACCGCGCCCTGGATCAGCAGCGTCGGCGCCTTGATCTGATTGAGCACGGTGGCCGGGCTGGACTTACGCAGAAGCGCGGTGGTGGTCTCGTCCGGGACGCCGGTGGTAGCCATCTGCAGGTACGCCTTGCAGACGTCCTCGGCGAACCGGCCACAGGCGGGATCACCCTGCTCCTGCGGGCGGCCACCACCCGTCATCAGGGTCGCCGCGCCGTTGCCGAAGAAGTAACCCGCCCAGCTCTTCTTGAAGACCCCGCCCGGGACCAGCGAGGTGCCCAGGTCGTTCCAGGTGATCTGCGGGACGATCGCGTCGACCCGCTGATCCTGGCCGGCCAGCAGCAGGGCCAGGGCGCCACCGTAGGAGCCGCCGACCACCGCGACCTTCGGATCGTTCGCCGCGTCGGTGCGCACCTCGGGACGGGTCGCCAGCCAGTCGAGCAGCCGCTGCGCGTCCTTGACCTCGTGGTCCGGGCTGTCCAGGTGGATCTGGCCGGTGCTGCGGCCGAACCCGCGGGCGGTGTAGGTCAGCACCGCGTAACCCTGCTCGGCCAGCGACTCGGCGTCCGAGCGAACCGAGTCCTTGGAACCGCCGAAGCCGTGCGCCACCAGCACCGCGGGAACCTTGCCGTCACGGTCGCGGGGCAGATAGAAACGGGCGTCCAGCTCCACGTCGGCACCGGCGAGACGCAGGTCCTCGCTCGTCCAGGCGCTCTGCTCGGGGCGAACCGCCCACACGGCCGCGGCGGCCAGCACCGCGAGGGCGGCCGCCGCGGGAACGGCCCGGCGCCGGTTGAGCCGGGGTAACGCGCGGCGGAGACCGGCGGTCAGGGCAGACATGGCGCACACGCTAGCCGGAACCGGCTGAGCGATGCCTGTGAAACCTCTCAGCAGGCCTGTCCGCCGGTGAAGTTCTTCTCGACGGTGCCGGCCACCCCGGCGGTGAACGCGCTCACCCGGCCACCGGTCAGTTCCACCAACAGCGCGTTCGCGCCGTCCAGCACCTGCCAGCCGGTGACTCCGCCGGCCCCGGCCAGCTCCGTACCCGACGGGTAGGCCGCCCGCACCGCGGCCAGGTCCGCGCCCATCGTCACCCCGTCGGCGGTGCTCGCCTCCGGATCGGTGACCCGGACCTCGGCCAGCACCCCGGCGGCGAACCGGACCTTCGGCGAACCGAGCAGCGTGCTGCCGGTGGCGCAGCCGTTCGCGGCCACCGCCCCCTCCACCGCTCCGGCGTCGACCAGCTCGGCCTGGGCCTCGCCGACCTCGAACGGGCCGGTCCCGGCCGCGGTCAGGCCCAGCAGCCGCGATCCGGCGCCGATCTCCGGACGGGGCGGGAACGAGGTCTGATCGTCCGGCGGCACGTCCAGGGAGACCTCCGGGGTCACCACCACCTCGGCCGGCGCGACGCTCGCCGCGCCCGGCACGCCCGCCACCGGACCGGCCGGCGGCGGATCGTCGGTGCACCCGGCGACCAGCGCCAGAGCGATCGACGGAACGACAAGGTGGCGGAGCCTCATGAACGGATTACCCCTCGGCGGTTAGCGTTGACGAGCCAGGCCCCAGACGAACACATCGGAGGCATGCACGGTGGCTGATGATCTCACGCTGACCGTCACCCTGCGACCCGCTGCGCTGGACGCGCGACGCGGGATCGTACGGCTGCATCCGGAGGTGATGGCCGCGCTCGCCCTGCGCCCCGGAGATCCGGTGCGACTGGCCGGGACGCGGGTCACCGCCGGCATCGTGGCGCGGGCGGAGAGCACCGCCGGGCGAGGGCTGCTCTACGCCGACGACCTGACCCTCGGCAACCTCGGGATGCGCGACGGAGGCCAGGTCACCGTCACCCCCGTGCCGGTGGTCGCGGCCCAGCGGGTCACCCTGACCGGCCCGGCCGAGGTGGTCGCGGTGGTCTCCCCGGAGATGCTGCGGCTGGCCCTGCTCGGCAAGGTGGTCAGCACCGGCGACGACGTCTCGCTGCTGCCCCAGGACGTGCTGCCGGCCACCCAGAACCGGCCGCTGGTCGAGGCCGCCCGCAAAAGCCTGGCCAACCGCGTGGGGTACGCCTGGACCAGCACCCTGCTGACCGTCGCCGAGGTGACCCGCGAGGCCGCCCTGGTGACCATGGACACCGTGGTGGCCTGGCAGGACGGCCCGTCCGCGGCCGCCGCCGGCACCGCCACCACCCGCCCGGCCGAGTCCGGGGCGCCCGCCTCCACCGACCCCGAGGTGCCGCCACCCAGCCTGGACGACCTGCCCGGCCTGCGCTCCCAGGCCAAAGAGCTGGAAGAACTGCTCGACCTCGGCTTCCACCACGGTGAGGTGCTGGCCCGGCTCGGCACCCGGGTCACCCTCGGCGTGCTGATCTCCGGACCGGCCGGATCCGGCAAGTCGGCGCTGGTCCGCGCGGTCGGCGCAGCGGTCGGCGCCACCGTCCGCCCGGTGTGGGCGCCCGAGCTGGCCGCCCTCACCAACAGCACGGCCGCCGCCCGGCTGCGCGAGCTCGCCCAACAGGCCCGCGGCGAGAAACCCGCGGTGCTGCTGATCTCGGACGTGGAGGCGCTGGCCCCCCGGGAGGAGCCGGGCCCGATCTCCACGGTGTTCCGGCAGGTGCTGGCCGCCGCCCTGGCCGAGGGGACCGCGGTGGTCTGCACCACCAGCAAACCCGAATCGGTCGACCCGGTGCTGCGCACCCCCGACCTGCTCGCCGTGCAGCTCACCGTGCCACTGCCGGACTCGGCGATGCGCCGCGAACAGCTCAACGCCCTGACCCGGGGGATGCCCCTGGCCGAGGACGTGCGGATGGACGACGTGGCCGGGCGGACCCCCGGGTTCGTCGCCGCCGACCTGGGCGCGCTGGCCCGCGAGGCGGGCGTCCGGGCCGCCCTGCGCCAGAAGGACTCCGACTCACCGACCGTCACGATGGCCGACTTCGAGGCCGCCCTGGAAGTGGTCCGCCCCACCTCGATGGCCGAGTCCACCCTGGAGGTCGCGGCCGTCACCCTCGACGACGTCGGGGACATGGTCGAGGTCAAACAGGTGCTCACCGAGTCGGTGCTGTGGCCTCTGACCTACCCGGACACGTTCGCCCGCCTCGGTGTCACGCCGCCGCGCGGGGTGCTGCTCTACGGGCCGCCCGGCTGCGGCAAGACGTACCTGGTCAAGGCGATCGCCGGCACCGGCAAGGCGAACGTGCTGTCGGTCAAGGGCGCCGAACTGCTCAGCAAATGGGTCGGCGACAGCGAACGCTCGGTGCGGGAACTGTTCCGGCGGGCCCGGGAGGCCGCGCCCACCCTGGTCTTCCTGGACGAGGTGGACGCCCTCGCCCCGGCCCGCGGCCAGGGCACCGACGGCGGGGTCACCGACCGGGTGGTGGCGGCGCTGCTGACCGAACTCGACGGGGTCGAGGACCTGCGCAACGTGGTGGTGATCGGGGCGACCAACCGGCCCGACCTGATCGACCCGGCGCTGCTGCGGCCCGGCAGGCTGGAGCGGCTGGTGTTCGTGCCGCCGCCGGACGCCGAGGCGCGGACCGCGATCCTGCGGGCCTCGTCCAAGGCGGTGCCGCTGGACCCGGCCGTCGACCTGACCGAACTGGGCGCCGACCTGGAGGGCTTCTCGGCGGCCGACTGCGCGGCGCTGATCCGGGAGGCGGCGCTGGCCGCGATGCGGGACTCGCTGGAGGCGTCGACGGTCACCGCGGCGAACGTGGCGACCGCTCGCAAACGGGTCCGCGCCTCGCTGGACCCCGACCAGGTCGCCTGGCTGGAAAATTACGCCGAAACCCACCAGCCCTGACCCCGCGGTCCCACCCCGCGGTCCCACCCCGCGTGCCGCGTTGCGGTCCGATCCGCACCACAGCGCGGCACACCAACCCCACCCCCACCTCGCGTGCCGCGATGCGGTCCGATCCGCACCACAACGCGGCACACCAACCCCACCCCCACCTCGCGTGCCGCGATACGGTCCGATCCGCACCGCAACGCGGCACACGAACGTCACC